>DATMIP010000341.1:0-3196 GCA_035554515.1 Sphingomonas sp.
TGGTGATGGGGATATCGATGTTGACCTGGCCGTTCGCGTTGCGGCGGCTGAGGCTGCTCGATTGCGTGCTGAACGCGCGCGTCGAAACACCGTCGAACCCGATATATTCGAACCCCGCCTTGAAATTGGTCGAAACGTCGCCGGCCGGCATCTTGAACAATGGTCCGCCCATGGTCGCCTGAACGTTACCGGTATTGGAAATCGATCGGGCGCGGTCGGTCATGAGCGCGCCAAGCGCCCCTGCGCCGAACGCCGCAAACGGATTGGCGGTCGGATCAAGCGCATCGAGCCGCGCCTGGAAGGCCCTCGTGTCGATTCCCGTCTGGGTGCGGGTCCGGCTGTCCCCATGATCGTAATTGCCGGTCACCGACCAGCGCCAGCGCCCCTTGTCGCCATTGACGCCGAACCCGGCATGGCTGGTCAGATTGTCGGTCCGCTGGTGGAGCGGATCGGTGTCGAGATAGCGATAGACGGCCACCGGATTGGCGAAAGGAGAGAAGGGGTCGCCCACGGGCATATCGAGCACCGCGCCGGGCAGGCCGCGCAGGCTGTCGCCGCTCGTGTAGGCCAGGCTCCCATTGAGGGTGAAGGTCGAGCGGCCAAGGAACGGCCCGGCATAGACCAGGTTTCCGCTCCACTGCTGCGAGGAGCCTTTGAGCGTGCGCGCATGGGTGATGTCGGTCGCATTGGGACTGTTGGCACCGGGCACGAACGCCGCGAGCGCGGGCGCGCCGTTGGCCGCGGAGGCCGGTACGGCCGCAACGGTCACGACCTTGCCGGCAAGCGCGCTCAACGCCGGATCGATCTCGTCGGGTATCGCATCGGACGGCGCGGCGACGTTGCCGGTCAGGTCGAAGGGGCGATTGGCGCCCACGTCGGTTACATCGCGCTGGCTTTCGCGCAATTTGGCATTCGCCTGATAGCGCAGATTGAGGGTGACGCGATTATCGCCGCGGATGCGCACATAATTGGCCTCGGGATTGACGCCCTCCCCGCCGCCTTCGGCCGAAATGCTCGCGCCCGCCTCCCCGACCAGGGCCAGAAAGCGGGGCCGCAACACGAAGTTCACGACCTTCTGGTCGGCCGGATAGCCATATTTGAGCGCGACTTCCTCGGGCAGGATATCAACGCGAAGGACCGCCTCGGTCGGCAGGTCGCGTATCTCCTGAAAGCCCGAAATACGGCGGCCATTGAGAAGCACGACCGGCTGCTCGCCGCCCCGGCCGCGCCCGCTCGTCGTCTGCAGCGACAATTGATCGAGCAGGTCGGAGATGTTGTTGACGCCGTAGGAACGTATGTCGGCCTGGCTGAGCGATTGCTCCGGCGGGATGTCCCCAATAGCCGAGCCGACCGGCTTCTGCCCCTTGATGACGACCTCCTCCTCGCCATTATCGTCGGCGGCGGCGGGGGCCGCCGGGGCGGCCGTAACGGCGCCCGCGGCCTGGGCCAAAGCGGCTTCGGGCGTAAGGGTCAGCGGAAGCCCGAGCAGCATGATGAATTGGCGCACGATGTCCCCGTAAAATTCAGAAGTTGAACGGGAGCTTGCGCGTTTGCGCCAGCCAGACAATGTTCTTCAGATCAGCCCGGCCAGCGGGCTGGATGGATCCGCATAGCGGCGCTTGCCCATCCGCCCCGCGCGATAGGCGAGCCGCCCCGCCTCGACCGCTGCCTTCATCGATGCCGCCATCATCACCGGGTCTTTGGCTTCCGCGATCGCGGTATTCATCAACACGCCATCCGATCCCAATTCCATCGCCAACGCGGCGTCGGATGCGGTTCCGACTCCGGCATCGACGATCACCGGCACCTTGGCACCCTCGACGATCAACCGGATCGTCACCTGGTTCTGGATGCCGAGCCCCGAGCCTATCGGTGCGCCGAGCGGCATGATCGCCACCGCGCCGACATTTTCGAGACGCTTCGCCGCGATCGGATCGTCGACGCAATACACCATCGGCAGGAAACCTTCCCTGGCGAGAATCTCGGTCGCCCGCAGCGTCTCGACCATATCCGGATAGAGCGTGCGCGCCTCGCCCAGCACCTCGAGCTTGACCAGATCCCAGCCTCCCGCTTCGCGCGCCAGCCGCAAGGTGCGGATCGCATCCTCGGCGGTGAAGCAGCCGGCGGTGTTGGGAAGATAGGTTATCTTCTTCGGGTCGATATAGTCGGTCAGCATCGGCGCATGGCGGTCGGTGACATTGACCCGCCGTACCGCGACGGTGACGATCTCCGCACCGGCGGCCTCGACGGCCGCGGCATTCTGCTCGAAATCCTTATATTTGCCCGTGCCGACGATCAGCCGCGAACGGAAGCTTCGCCCTGCTACCGTCCAGCGATCATCCTCCACCGGGGTCGCGTGATCGCCGCCGCCGACAAAATGCACGATCTCCAGTTCGTCGCCATCCTCCAGGTAAACCTGCGATATGGTCGAGCGCGGCACGACCGCCAGGTTGCGTTCGACCGCGACCTTCTCCGGAACCAGCCCGAGCTCGCTCGCCAGATCGGCAACGGTCAGGCCAGCGCGGATACGCTTGTGCTCGCCATTGACCATGATGGTGATGGTGCCGTCGTCGTGAATTGGAGTCGCCATGGTCATCGCTCTAAGAGGAAGCTCTCCCGGATGAAACCCGTTCGCGGCTTCGTGCGCTGGACGTACGGGCAAAGCTCTGCAATGAGCGCGCCTTCACTTTCAGGGGCATCATTTGATGACCGAAACCAATAGTCCATCGATGCAGGTCGATGCCGGGCTGGTCCGCCAGCTCGCCGAACTGCTCGACGAAACCCGCCTCACCGAGATCGAGGTCCAGGATGGCGATCGGCGCATCCGCGTGGTGCGCAACGTCGCGGTTCCGGCGCATGCCCCTGCGGCGCCCGTTGCAGCCGCGCACGTGCCGGCACCAGCCGCTCCGGCTCCGGCGCCGACCCCGGCGCCGGCCGGCGACCATCCCGGCACGATCAAGTCGCCGATGGTCGGCACGGTCTATATGTCGGGCGCGCCCGGCGCGAAGCCGTTCGTGTCGGTCGGCGATCAGGTTGCGGCCGGGGACACTTTGCTGATCGTCGAGGCGATGAAAGTCATGAACCCGATCCTGTCGCCACGCGCCGGCACGGTCACGCAGATCATGGTCGACAATAACCAGCCGGTCGAATTCGATCAGCCGCTCGTCATCGTCGAGTGAATGGATTGTGTCGTATC
>DATMIP010000342.1:0-3079 GCA_035554515.1 Sphingomonas sp.
CTTCGGCGAGCCCGAGAACGAGGCGCAGCCGACCGATCGCCGCAAGATCGTGATCCTGGGCGGCGGACCCAACCGCATCGGCCAGGGCATCGAATTCGATTATTGCTGCTGCCACGCCTGCTTCGCGCTTTCGGACGCGGGCTTCGAGACGATCATGGTCAATTGCAATCCGGAGACGGTGAGCACCGACTATGACACGTCCGACCGGCTCTATTTCGAGCCGCTGACGGTCGAGGATGTGCTGGAGATTCTGCACGTCGAGCAGCAGAATGGCGAACTGGTCGGCGTGATCGTCCAGTTCGGCGGCCAGACCCCGCTCAAGCTCGCCGCCGAGCTCGCCCGGGCCGGCATCCCGATCCTCGGCACCTCGCCCGACGCGATCGATCTGGCCGAGGATCGTGAGCGTTTCGCGGCTTTGGTCAACAAGCTTGGCCTCAAACAGCCCGCCAACGGCATCGCGCGCAGCCGCGACGAGGCGATCGCGGTCGCCGAGCGGATCGGATATCCCGTGCTCACCCGCCCGTCCTACGTGCTCGGCGGGCGCGCGATGGAGGTGGTCGATACGCCCGCGCAGCTCGATCATTATATCCAGACCGCGGTGCAGGTGTCGGGCGACTCGCCCGTGCTGATCGATCGCTATCTGCGCGACGCGATCGAGGTCGACGTCGACGCCATCGCCGACGGCGTTGATGTCGTCATCGCCGGGGTGATGGAGCATATCGAGGAGGCCGGCGTCCATTCGGGCGACAGTGCCTGCTCGCTCCCGCCGTACAGCCTCTCGCCCGCGATCGTCGCCGAGATCGAGCGCCAGACCGACGCGCTCGCCCGCGCGTTGAAGGTCAAGGGGCTGATGAACATCCAGTTCGCGGTCAAGGATGGCGAAGTCTATCTGATCGAGGTCAATCCGCGCGCCAGCCGCACCGTGCCGTTCGTCGCCAAGGCGGTGGGCGCGCCGATCGCCAAGATCGCAGCGCGCGTGATGGCGGGAGAGATGCTCGCCGATCTCCCCCGGATCAACCTCGACGTGAAATATGTCGCGGTGAAGGAAGCGGTGTTCCCGTGGGCGCGCTTTCCCGGCGTCGATCCGGTTCTCTCGCCGGAGATGAAGTCGACCGGTGAAGTCATGGGCATCGATCTGGATTTCGCGACCGCCTTCGCCAAGGCGCAGCTAGGTGCGGGAACCATCCTGCCGCAGCAGGGCACCGTCTTCGTCTCGGTCAAGCCGTCCGACAAGCCGGTGATCGAGCCGGCGGTGCGCAGCCTGATCGATCTTGGCTTCCATATCGTCGCGACCGACGGCACCGCCGAATATCTGAACGCCAGGGGGCTGGCGGTCGAGCGCGTCAACAAGGTGATGCAGGGCCGCCCGCATATCGTCGATCGCCTGAAGGACGGCGGCGTCCAGCTCGTGCTCAACACGACCGAGGGCTGGCAATCGCTCCAGGATTCGAAATCGATCCGTGCGTCGGCGATGCTGGCGCGCATTCCGTACTTCACGACCGCCGCCGCTGGCGTGGCCGCGGTGCAAGCTATCGGGGCGATGCGGGAGCACAGCCTTGAAGTGCGCTCGCTCCAATCCTATCATAGCTGACTGACGATCCCGGACATCATTAAGATGCGGGCGTCGCCAACCGGCGGCGCAGGGATTGCTTTTGACGGTTCAGCAAGGGGTTTGTGTTGAAATGGCGAGCGACGAAAAGATGCCTATGCTTGCGGAAGGGCACGATATGCTCACTGCCGAGCTCGCACGCCTGAAACTGGAACGGCCGCAGATCATCGACGCGATCGAGGAAGCGCGCGCCCATGGCGACCTTTCCGAAAATGCCGAATATCATGCCGCCAAGGAGCGCCAAGGCCAGGTCGAGGCGATGATCGCCGATATCGAAGACCGGCTGTCCCGCGCGATGGTGATCGATCCGACGACCTTGTCGGGCGACAAGGTCGTGTTCGGCGCGACCGTGCATCTGGTCGATGAAGATGAAAAGCCGATCAAATATCAGATTGTCGGCCAGACCGAAGCCGACGCGAAGTCGGGCCGCATTTCCTATTCCTCGCCGCTCGGCCGCGCGCTGATCGGCCGCAAGGTGGACGAAGAAGTCGAAGTGACGGTGCCGTCGGGCGACAAATATTACGTCGTCTCCGGCATCGAATTCATTTGATTCTGCATACGCTTACCCGTTCGTCCCAAGTAACTATCGAGCTTGTCGAGATAGTGTATCGAGAGGCTGTCTCGATACGGCTTCTCGGCTTCGCTCGAAGCCTACTCGACACAAACGGGGATAGCGCGTGGGCCTGATAGTATGAAAACCGCCCCTGCCAGGATGACGCTTACGCTGGCTGCGGTGACCGTGGCGAGCTTCGTGCTGCTGAGCGCGATCGGCAAGCTTCAGGTGGCGGGCGCGGTCGGCGGATTCATTCCCGCGCGGCTTTCGGGGCTGCAGGTGATCGGCGCGCTGCCGATCTGGCTGACCCCGCTCAGCGCGACCTTGCTTCACGCGAACGCGCTTCATATCGGCTTCAACCTGCTCATGCTCTTCTATTGCGGGCGCGAGGACGAAGTCGCGCTCGGCCGGCCCGGCATCGTCGTGCTCTACGTCGTTGGCGCATATGCGGCGGCTGCGGCCCAATATATCGTAGGCCCGCATTCGCAGGTGCCGATGGTGGGTGCGAGTGGCGCCATATCCGCGCTCGTCGGAGCCTATGCCATGCTCTACGGCCAGCGCCGCCCTTCGAAATTGTCCCCCGAACTTGCACGCTGGGTCCATATCGCCTGGCTGGCGGCCGCATGGGTGGTGGTGCAGCTCCTCCTCGGTCTCGCCTCGCTGACCAAGGGCATGGATATCGCGACTGCCGCCCATATCGGCGGCTTCATTGCCGGCCTGATATTGGCGCGGCCGCTGCTGCGCTGGCGCTATCGCAAAGCGTAACCCCGTCATGCCAGCGAAAGCTGGCATCCATCTCCCGTCCGCCGCCCAATCGCACCATGGGAGGCGGCTATCTCTACATCATGGCGAAGCGCCGACAGGGCGCGGGCTGCGAGCGCCAGAGATGGACCCCAACTTTCGCTGGGGTGACGAAA
>DATMIP010000343.1:0-13415 GCA_035554515.1 Sphingomonas sp.
CTGCTGCCAAATGGTGGGCTCGGCATGGTCAATAATATCGGAAGCGTCGATCGAACGATTGCGGGCGTCGAGTATCATCGCGTGGCCCGGATCGAGAAGGGCGTTCTCACCGCGGAGACGAGTTCGCGCGCGATCGCCCGCGAATTTGCGGCAAAAGATGCGGCTGCCGCCCAGGCGGCGTTGCGGGAACTGGCGGCGCAGCAGCCTCTGCTGGGATACAATAACAATTATCAAAAGACACGGCAGGAAAGGGAGGCCGCTCTGAGCGACCCGAAATCCGCCTCGGATTACAATGAACGAGCCTATGCGCGCCTGAACAAGCAGGACCTGGCGGGGGCACTATCCGACGTCGATCAAGCGCTCAAGCTTGGTCCCGATATTCCCGGCCCCTATGTGATGCGAGGAATGGTGCGTGCCGTACAGGGCAAGCCTGACGAGGCGCTCGCCGACGTTCGGAAGGGTGTCTCGCTCGCGCCGGAATGGGCCTTCGGGCATCTTCGCCTTGCCAGCCTGCTCCTTTATCTCAATCGCACCGACGAGGCGCTGGCAGAGGTGGACCGAGCGACGGGGCTAGACCCGCAAAATGCCGAGCCGCTCATGCTGCGCGCGGCAATCCACCGTAAGCAGGGCCATTCTGATCAGGCGCTGGCGGACAGCAATGCGGCGCTGAAGCTGATGCCGGGGAATCCCGCCATTTATCAGATGAGAGCCAACATCTATTTTGCGCAACAGCAGCCAGACAAGGCGCTTGCCGAAGCGAAGGCCGCGGTTGCCGCCGATCCAAAATCGGACGAGGCACTTATTTTCCTCGGCGCTGTCTATGCCCGGCTCGGTCAGACCCCCCAGGCGATGGCCGAATTCGCCAAAGCACTCGCGATAAAGCCGAGCATTCAGGCCTATCTCACCCGCGCGAACAGCCGGCCAGCCGCCGACCTGGCCGGCAAACGCGCCGATGTCGCAGCCGCGCTGAAGCTTGAGCCGGGATCGCCCGACGCGCGCGGCATGACGCTTGGTATCGAAATGACGGCGCGCGATTATCCGGCGGCGATCAAGGCCGCGACCAGCATCCTGACGAGCAGTCCCAACGATCCGAACGCGCTGATCACCCGCGGGCTCGCTTACGCCAAGCTGAAGCGTGTCGCAGAGGCGCGAAAGGATTTCGAATCGGCCCGCAACCTGACGCGCGACAATGCGCAGGGACTGAACAACCTCTGCTACGGAATGGCCGTGCAGAATATCCAGCTCGATCAGGCGCTGGCCGATTGTGATGTCGCGCTGCGCCTCAGCCCAAAGGCGGCGAACATCCTCGACAGCAGGGCTTTCGTCCTGCTTCGGCTTGGCCGCAATCAGGAGGCTGTCGATAGCTATGATGCGGCTCTGGTGTTGCGGCCGGACATAGCGGAATCGCTCTATGGTCGCGGGCTAGCCAAACGCCGTCTCGGTAAGGCGTCGGCGGGTGACAGCGATGTGGCGGCCGCCAAAGCGATTGACGCCAATGTCGAAAAGGAATTTGCCGGTTACGGCGTAACCAACTGAGCCGTCAGGGAACCGCGCGCTGCTGAAGCGCGCTTTTCCGTTCATGGCGCGGCTGTTCCATGTCTCCGATCTGCATTTCGGCCGTGAAGATCAAGCGGCGGTGCGCTGGTTCGCGGATCTGGTGCACGCCGAGAAGCCCGACGCGGTGGTCTGCACCGGCGACCTCACGATGCGCGCGCGCAAGCGGGAATTCGCCGCGGCGGCGGACTGGCTCAACCGCCTGAGCGTGCCTGTGACGATCGAGCCCGGCAATCACGACCTTCCTTATTTCAATCCGTTCGCGCGATTATTCGATCCCTATCGGCGCTACCAAGCAATCGAAGCGACGATCGAGCGGCCGCTGGTCTTACCGGCCGTGCTGCTCGTGCCCCTCAAGACGACGGCCCGCTTCCAGCTGCGCAGCCTGGCTCATGGGCGCGTGTCGAAATCGGGGCTGAAGGCGGCGCTCGAGCGGCTGGCGGACAAGCCCGCGGGCGCGGTCGCGGTCGTCACTTGCCACCATCCCTTGATCCGGACCGGCTTCGTCGGGCACGGCGATACCAAGCGGGGAGCGGAAGCGCTGGCCCTGCTGGCGGAGGCCGGCGCCGATGCGGTGCTGAGCGGCCATGTCCATGATGCGTTCGACGTCGTCCATCACGAAGCCGGGCGTGTCGTCCGGCTGATCGGGGCTGGCACCTTGTCCGAACGGCTGCGCACGTCGCCGCCTTCGTTCAACGAGTTGCGGATCGAGACGGGCCGGATCGATGTCGTCCCGAGAATGTTAGGACAGTAAGCTTGCCGTAACGATCCGGCGGCGTCATCCTCGCCGCATGCGCATCCTGATCCTCGGCCTCGCAGTCCTTGTCGCTCCGGCTTTCGCCGCCACGTCCGATCCCTATGCCTCACGCGTCGCGCGCATCCTCAAGGACACGCCGCTGATCGACGGGCATAATGATTGGGCGGAGAGCCTGCGCGAGCGCGAAGGCGAGGGGCGCTGGACGATCGATCTGACCCAGGGGCTCGCCCGGCGGCCGGTCCCGTACAATACCGATATCGCCCGGCTGCGCCAGGGAATGGTCGGCGGCCAGTTCTGGTCCGCATGGGTGTCGGTTGGCTTGCCTCCGCTCGAGCAGGTCAGGGAGACGCTCGAGGAGATCGACCTGATCCGGGACATTGTCGCGCGCTATCCGCAGACGTTCGAGCTTGCGATCACCGCTGCCGATGTGCGCCGCATCCACAAGGCCGGGCGTATCGCGAGCATGATCGGGGTCGAGGGTGGTAACCAGATCGACAACAGTTTTTCGGTGCTCCGTGCCTATCGCGCGCTTGGCGCCTCCTATCTGACGCTCTCCCATTCGCGCACGATCGAATGGGCGGATTCGGCAACGGACGATCCGAAGCATGGCGGCCTCACGCCCTTTGGCGAGGCGGTGGTGCACGAATTGAACCGGCTCGGCATGCTGGTCGATCTCTCCCACGTCAGCGAAGAGACGATGAAGGACGCGCTGCGCGTGACCAGGGCGCCGGTCATTTTCTCCCATTCGGGCGCGCGCGCGCGCGACGATCATCCGCGCAACGTCTCGGACGAGGTGCTGAAGCTGGTCGCGGCCAATGGCGGCGTCGTGATGGTCAATTTCGCGCGGGCTTATGTGTCGGATGCCTATCGCCGCTGGGCGGCGGACGAGGCGGCCGAGAAGACGCGGCTGAACGCGCCGCCGTTCGGCGGGCTCTATATCGGTCAGCCGGACAAGGCCGCGGCCGCCCTGGCGGAATGGCACAAAACGCACCCCGCGCCCAAGGTCACTGTGTCGGACGTCGCCGATCATATCGATCATATCGTAAAAGTGTCCGGAATCGATCATGTCGGGATCGGCTCGGACTATGACGGGGTGGATAACAGCCTGCCCGACGGGCTCGACAGCGTCGCAACCTATCCCGCGCTGATCGCGGAGATGCTGCGGCGGGGCTGGGGCGATGCTGATGCGGCGAAGCTTGCCGGCGGCAATGTGCTGCGGGTTATGGCGCAAGCGGAAAAGGTCGCCGAGTCGATGCGAAACGAACTTCCCGCCACTGCGACTCTGCAGGCGCTGGATGGAGCCAAATAGCCCGATTGCCGGAAGTTTCCCGCCCTAAGCCGGTGCATTAAACTGCCGTCCCATTCTGCCCCGGCATTCCTTGGGCAGTGACCCAAGCGCGGGCGCGTCGCCTCAACTCAACGGCGGAAGCGGTAATAGATTGCGGTGCCGCAGTAAGCGAGAAGCGCGAGTTTGAACCAGATGCACAGCGCCACGATCAGGCCTGCACGCACCACCAGCGCCGGGAGGCCGCTGCTTTCGCTGATCCCCGCGCAGGTGCCGAGCAGCAGGCCGCCGCTCGACACCCTGGGTTTATAATCCTTGTCGATCATGTCCCGTCTCCCTCTCCGAAAAGACAGGATCATCCTGCGATGGGAACCGGGCCGACAGCGGCGAGGATGCAGGTTGCGCTGACGAGGAAAGCGACGAGGCCGACGCCGATCTGGCTGGCAAGCGAAGAAGCATAATAGGTCATTTAAAATCTCCCTGAGGAATGTATCGCCAGGCCATTCCGGCGATACACATCACATTGCAGGGAGCGTGCCAAATGCCTTCAAGAGCGGATTTCGGACCCTTCCGCCCACAAAAGAAACCTATGACGCCAATTCGTGGTGAAAAATACGATAGCTTGGCGCAATGATCAGCCGATCACGCCGCGCCGATGTTCGCCCTTGACCCAGCGCACCGTGCCCGAGCTCGCACGCATCACGACGCTTTCGGTCGTCATCTTTCCCGCGCGACGCTTGACCCCCTTGAGCAGCGAGCCGTCGGTCACGCCAGTCGCGGCGAAGATCGCGTCGCCGCGCACCAGATCCTCGAGCGCATAGATGCGGTCGAGATCGGTGACGCCCCATTTGTGCGCACGGGCGCGTTCGTCATCGTTGCGGAATAGCAGCCGGCCCTCGAACTGGCCGCCGACACAGGCAAGAGCCGCCGCTGCGAGCACGCCTTCGGGCGCGCCACCCGAACCCATGTAAATGTCGATGGTCGTCTCGGGATCGCTGACCGCGATCACTCCGGCAACGTCGCCGTCGGGGATCAGCATGACCCCGCAGCCGATGGCGCGCAATTCGGCGATCAGCTTGTCGTGGCGGGGGCGATCGAGCACGCAGGCGATAATCTCCCGCGGATCGACACCCTTTGCCTTGGCGAGGGCAGTGATATTCTCGGTCGGCGTCTTTTTCAGGCCGACTAGGCCCTTGGCATAGCCGGGACCAATCGCGACCTTGTCCATATAGACGTCGGGCGCGTTGAGCAGACAGCCTTGTTCGGCGATAGCCAGCACCGCAAGCGCGTTGGGGCCTGCCTTGGCAGTGATCGATGTGCCTTCAAGCGGATCGAGCGCGATGTCGATCGTTGGCCCCGTGCCGCGTCCGACCTTCTCGCCGATATAGAGCATCGGCGCCTCGTCGCGCTCGCCTTCGCCGATCACCACCGTGCCGTCGAATTCGAGCTCGTTGAAGGCGAGGCGCATCGCTTCGACCGCGGCTGCGTCGGCGGCCTTTTCGTCGCCGCGTCCAACCAGACTGGAGGCGGCGATCGCCGCCGCCTCGGTCACACGCACCATTTCCAGCACCAGCACGCGATCAAGCGTTTTCGAAGCCTTCACCGCCATCGTGCGCCGTTCCTCTTGTTGCAATGCCGCAGCGATAGGCCGGGCATGTGACCTTGTCGAGAAACGCGATGATACCGTTCCGCATTTCGCGCCTTTTGCATTGGTGCAACGGGCGCCGAGGCTGTCTTACCGATCGCGCCGACGGGGTTCATCCCTGGCGGCGATGGATCGTCAATTATCGAGGATATGCATCAGCATCGGCGGGCCGAGCAGGCTGGGCGAGCCCTGCAGCTTGTCAAGCGCGGCCGCGACGCAGCGCTCCGGGCCTTCGTGGGTCACCATCACCAGCAACACGCTGCCGTCCGCAGCCGCGCCGCGCTGAATGAGGCTTTCGATCGAAACGCCGGCATCGCGCATCGCGGCGGTCAATTCGGCAAGTACGCCAGGCCGGTCGGTCACGGTGAAGCGCAGGTAGGATCGCCCGCGTCGCTCGCCGGCGGGGGCGGGGCTCGCCTTGGCGAGGCTCTTGACCGGCATTGCGAACGCCGGACCATATTCCTGGCGGGCGATATCGATCAGGTCGGCTACGACCGCACTTGCGGTCGGGCCCTCGCCGGCGCCACGACCCTGGAACAGGAGACGGCCCACATAATTGCCCTCGGCGACGACCGCATTGAGCGATCCCGTGACGTGCGCAAGCGGATGGCCCAGGGGCACCAGGCACGGATGGACACGCTGAAACAGGCCCTTGGCGTTGGCCTCGCCGAAGCCGACCAGGCGTACGCGATAGCCGAGCGCGGCGGCTTCCAAGATGTCGGCGGCCAGCACGTGACGAATGCCCGTGATCGCCACCGACGCAAAATCGATTTCGGTACCGAAAGCGAGGCTGGAGAGGATGGCGAGTTTGTGCGCCGCGTCGATCCCGTCAATGTCAAAGCCGGGGTCGGTCTCGGCATAGCCCAGCGCCTGCGCCTCGCCGAGCACTTCGGCGAAGTCGCGGCCGCCCCCATTTTCCTTGGGGCCTTCCATCGTGGTGAGGATATAATTGCACGTGCCATTGAGCACGCCGTAGACATGCTCGATCACGTTCGCCGCCGCGCCCTCGCGCAGTCCCTTGATGACGGGCACACCGCCCGCGACCGCAGCTTCATATTTGAGCGCGGTGCCGGCCGCTTCGGCGGCGGCGGCAAGCTCGAGCCCGTGATGGGCCAGCATCGCCTTGTTGGCGGTGACGAGCGCCTTGCCGTGGCCAAGCGTGGCGCGCGCGAGCGTAAGCGCCGGGCCGTCCGAGCCGCCGATAAGCTCCACCACGGCATCGACATCGTCGCGAGCCGCAAGGCTGACCGTATCGTCGACCCATTCGAAACCGGAAAGGTCGACCCCGCGGTCGCGCGAACGATCGCGTGCGGAGACCGCGACGATTTCGAGCCCGCGCCCCGCGCGCCGTTCAATCAGCGCCGAATTCTGCGCCAGCACCTTGATCACGCCCGCGCCGACGGTGCCAAGCCCTGCGAGGGCGATACGTAGCTTCTCTGCCATGTGTGCTCCCTAATGGCGGCGTTCGCCGTTGCAAGCCTGCCGCCTGTCGCATCGACGGAACGGTCGTGCGTCGCGCTTCGTTCTTTCGACACGTCTTCACAGGAGAATGCCATGGCCGAAGAACAGACGGTGCTCGACGAAACGGGCACACTGACCGAGGAAGAGCGCGCCGCGCTGGAGGCCCGGGATTTCGCCAAGCGCGCCCAATTTGGCCAGACGGGTGATCGTGTCGATCAGACGCTGGGTCATATGGGCGGCGCCGGGGCCTCGGGTTCAGGCCCCGACATTTCGAAGCAGAGTCGGCCCACGCCGGGCAATTCGAGTGACTTGCCGGGCCAATGACGCGTGACCGTGAAAAGCAGGGCGATCCCGGTGCCCGCGAACGTGGCCATCGGGCGTCGGTTGCGGGCGACGGCAGCGTCCGCGGCTCGGGAGCCGGCGCCGGCGGCGGCGGGACGCCCGAGGATTTCGACTCGGATCCGGCTGCCGGTGCTGAGGGGGACGTGGAGCCGCGCCGCCCGCGAAGATTCGCGAACGATAGAATGGCTCACTGACGGCGGGCAGTACCCGCCATTATTCGGACCGTTTGCGGCGCGCGCGTCTGGTCCTCGGCGCCGGCGCAGGTGGCGGGGCCTTTGATCGGCGGCGGCTGCGCATCAACGGAATAGCCACAATCATACTGATTGCCGCCGCCAGCGCTCCGCCGATCAGCGTGAACCCCAACGCACCGATAGCCGCGCCTTCCGCCGGCGCTGATACTGGTGGAATATCGTCTTCGCTCATGGCTCGCTCCGCCGATTCAACCGAGTCGTCCATGGCCGGCACTCCGCGCGACCGATGCGAACTCGTAACGATCCACGATATCCTCGTTATCCACAGGGCTGAACCCCTAAATAGTGCTGGTGCGACTCGGCTGCCCATGAGAGCTTCTGGATGTGCTCGGGAGACGGGCTCGGACGGAAACGGAAGAGCCAGGACCCAGAGGACATCCGGAGCGGAACGCGGACGAAAGCTCTTCGGAGCTGACGAAGTCGGGAAGCGAAGGAAGGCGCCGGAAGAGTTGGCGGTGGCGGACGGGCCGAAAGGTTAACGTCGGCGATCGACATCCCAAGAAGGGCCGCTGAACAGCCAAAAGGTTCGCCTGGCGGCAAAGCAGCGACGCCTGAGCGATCAAGGACGAAGGACCCGCAAGGGAAGTTTGAGACCGGAGCCGCTCGGCGCAGTGGGGGCTGGTGGAAACACCAGCCCCCATTTTCATATGGCTCCGGCTCAAATACCGGCGATACCGGGTCGATCTTGACGATCGACGATAATCGCCGTGCACGTGCCAAGATACGCCGAATCCAGCCGGCGTGGCACGACGTCAATCCGTTCGTGAAGAATCAGAGCGCGGGCGTCAGTTCTGCGGCGTCGATCGGCCGCCGGGTCCGGAAGCTCTCAATCTGCTCGGCGTAACGCCTGGCGAGCTGGCCGTAACCCCGCCGCGCGGCGGCGGTGGCACCTAGCTTGGAACGCACGATCGCGACGCCACGAAGGTGGTACAGGTCGACGAGGTCCATGGCCGTCTCCTTCACGCTAAAAGCGGGAGCGCGTTCTGTCTCTCTGCCGCCGTGCCCTGCTCACAAGCCGGCGCTGCGACTCGCATACCATGACTCCAGGCGGATTGCGGAGTCGTTTTAGCTCGGACGCCCCTCTTAAGGGCTCAGGCGATTGCGCCACTAATTACGCCGATATGGAGCGATACGCAGCGCCCGCGTCTCGTACCAGCGATCAGTCGTCCTGTTCGAGGTCGCGCGCGATGGTCGGCGACCGCAGCAGCTGATCGATCCGGTCGCCCTCGTCGAAACTTTCGTCTGCCCGGAATTTGAGCTTGGCCGCATATTTCAGGTTCACCCGCCGCGCTACTTCGCTCTGGAAAAAGGCGGTGTTCGTGCGCAGCGCCTTCAGGACCTTTTCTTCGTCAGCACCGAGAAGGGGCTTCACGAACACGATCGCATGTTTGAGATCGGGGGACATCCGTACCTCGGTCACCGACACGAGATGCGAGGCGAGCACTTCGTCATGCACGTCGCCGCGCATCAATATCTCGGCGAGAATATGGCGCACCTGCTCACCCACACGAAGCAGGCGGACCGACTTGCCTTCAGACGTTTCGTTATGGCGCATGACGCAGCCTTTCTAAGGATGCGCCATCCCGGCGGAGGCCGGGGTCTCAGGAGGCAAGCGCGCGCCATCTCATGAGACCCCGGCCTCCGCCGGGCTGACGTATGATGTCACAAAGTCCGTTCGCGCTCTTCGACTTCGAACGTCTCGAGGAAGTCACCCGCCTTGATGTCGGTCGATCCTTCCAGCGTGACGCCGCATTCCAGCCCAGCGCGGACTTCGGCGACGTCGTCCTTGAAGCGACGCAGCGAGGCGATCGAGCCGTTGTAGATGATGACATCGTCGCGCGTGACGCGGGCACGCAGCGCCTTGCGGATATAGCCTTCCGTGACGAGCAGGCCCGCCGCCTTGCCGTGCTTGCCGGCCGAGAAGACCTCGCGGATTTCGGCGCGGCCGACGACCGTTTCGAAATATTCCGGTCCGAGCTGTCCGGCCATCGCCGCGCGGACATCATCGAGCAGATCGTAGATCACGTCATAATATTTGAGCGCGACCCCATCGCGCGTGGCGATCGCCCGCGCATTGGCGTTGGCGCGGACGTTGAAGCCGATGATCGGCGCCTTAGACGCCGACGCCAGGCTCACGTCGCTCTCGGTGATCCCGCCCACGCCCGCGCTGAGAATGCGGACCTGGATGAGATCGGTCGAGATTTTGTTGAGCGAACTCACGATCGCCTCGACCGAGCCCTGGGCATCGCCCTTGATGACCAGCGGATAGACCTCGGCCTGCTTGTCGCGCAGCGCCGAGAACATCGATTCGAGGCTGGCGGGCGCATTGGTCGTGCGCTTCTGCTGGATGACGCTGCCGCGATACGCGGCTACCTCGCGAGCCCGCGCCTCATTCTCGACCACCGTCAAGGGATCGGCCGAGGACGGCACGCCCGACATGCCGAGGATCTCGACCGGCGTCGACGGGCCGGCGGTCTTCACCTGCTTGCCCTTGTCGTCGATCAGCGCGCGAACCTTGCCGCTCTCCGCACCAACGACGAAGATATCGCCCGTCTTGAGCGTGCCGCGGCGGACAAGAATGGTTGCGACCGGACCGCGACCCTTGTCGAGCTGCGCTTCGATCACGACGCCTTCAGCGGCGCGGTCGGGATTCGCGGTCAGTTCGAGCACTTCGGCCTGAAGCTGAATTTTCTCGATAAGCTCGTCGAGCCCGGTTTTGGCGGTAGCCGAAACCTCGACGTCCTGCACTTCGCCGCCCATGCTTTCGACCTGGACATCATATTGCAGCAGCGCCTCGCGCACTTTCTGCGCGTTGGAGCCGGGCTTATCCATCTTGTTGATCGCGACGATCATCGGCTTGTTGGCCGCCTTGGTATGATTGATCGCCTCGATCGTCTGAGGACGTATGCCGTCGTCGCCGGCGACGACGATCACCACGATGTCGGTGACATCGGCCCCGCGCGCGCGCATCGAACTGAAGGCCTCGTGGCCCGGCGTGTCGAGGAAGGTGATCTTCGATCCGTCCTTCTGCGCCACGACGTAGGCGCCGATATGCTGCGTGATGCCACCCGCTTCGCCCGCTGCGACGTCGGTCCCGCGCAATGCGTCGAGCAGGCTGGTCTTGCCGTGATCCACATGGCCCATGATCGTGACGACCGGTGCACGTGGCTTGAGCGTTTCGTCAGGGTCGACGTCCGTCTCGATCTGGATGTCGACGTCGCTTTCAGAGACGCGGCGGATATTATGGCCGAATTCGCTGACCATCAGCTCGGCCGTGTCCTGGTCGATCACCTGGTTGGAAGTGACGGGCGTTCCCATCTTGAACAGGGCCTTCACCAGGTCCGCGGTCCGCTCGGCCATGCGGTTGGCGAGTTCGGCGACCGTGATCGCTTCGGGAACGATCACGTCGCGCACCTGCTTGACGGCGGGTCCGCCCGCCTGATGCGCGCGCTTGTCCTTCTCGCGCGCCCGCTTGAGCGCGGCGAGGCTGCGCGCGCGTGCGCCACCATCGCCGTCGTCGAGCGCGCGCGTAACGGTAAGCTTGCCCGACTGGCGTCGATCATCGCCCTGGCGCCCGCGCGACGGGCGCGCAGGTTCGGGACGCTTGGCGGCCACAACCGGTGTGAAGCGGCGCGGGGGCGGGACGCCGCCTGGGCGACGCTCGGTCTCTTCCTCAGTGGCGGCGGCCACCACCGCCGGGCCATCGACAGGCGGCTCGGGTGAGGGTTCGGCTTCGGGGGCCGGTTCTTCATCAACCCGCGTGGCCGCCTCCTCCGCTGCGCGGCGATTTTCCTCCGCGCGGCGCTTTTCCTCTTCAGTGGCATCGCGCGCGGCATTGTCCTCGCGCCGGCGCGCCTCTTCGAGCGCATTCATGCGCGCTTCCTCGGCTTCGCGCAGCAGGCGTTCCTGCTGTTCGCGGCGCTCGAGCGGCGACATCGGACGTGGTGCCGGAACCGGCGCTGGCTCGGGCCGCGGCGCGGGCGCTGGTGCTGCCACGAAAGGCTCGGGCGCGGTCTCGACCTCGGGCTCTGGCGCGGGCGCCGGATCCCCAGGCTTGCGCAGGATACGCGCCTTCTTGGTCTCCACGATCACCGTGTTCGAGCGGCCGTGGCTGAAGCTCTGCTTGACCTTGCCGGTCTCCACCGTCCGGCGCACGCCGAGCGGCACACTGAGACCCAGCTTAGGCTTGTCGTTTTCGCTCATTTGGTAACCCGAACCCTCATTATGTCATCATGCGCCAGAAGCGCCTTGCGAACGTCTCGCAAGGGCTATGACCCACCATCCAGTCCAATAAAGCCGCGCCACCGGCCAAGCGCCTGGTTGACCCGCGCGGCGGCAGCCGGCGCGATCAACGCAAGATGTACCACGTTCTCGCGCCCCAGCGCCATCGACAATATGGCGCGCGTCGCCGGGATTGCCAGTCCCCGCAGGTCGCTACCCTCCTCGCCGAGTCCCACGCGCAGGGCCTGATCGAGCTTGCGTGTGCCGTCGGCAGCCGCGTCGCGGGCATGGAGCAGGAGTTCGACGCCGCCCTTGCGCGCCGCGTCGATGATCTTCTCGGTGCCGGTCACGATCTGCCCGGCGCGTGCCTCCAGCCCGAGCCGGTCGAGCGCGGCGCGCTCCAGCGCGCGTTCGATCTGGTCGGCAAGATCGCCCGGCACATCGACCGCGGTCTTGAAAGTGCGCGACAGCGCCTTGCCGAGCTTGCCCTTGGTAATCGCGGCTTCGAGCGTGGCGCGATCGACCCCGATCCAAGCCCCGCGACCTGGCGCTTTGGCGCGCACGTCGGGTGCCACGATTCCGTCGGGTCCCAGCGCGAGCCGGATCAGCTCGTCACGCGATGCCTTCTTGCCCGAAAGCACGCAGGTGCGCGTATTCTCCCCGGCCCCTTCCCCGAATGGGCGGGGCTTTTCAGGCTTCAGCCCGCCATTCTCATTGTCCGCCATTCGCGTTCGCGACCTCCTGTACCGGAGGGACCGAGCGGTCGGCGATGAGGATACCATTCGCGCCGTAATTCTCGATCGAATGCTCGTTGATCAGAACCTGCACCGCGGCGGCGGGCTTGCCCAGCCGCTCGACCATCGAACGCGTGATGTCGGCCACGATCGCGGCCTTCTGCTCGCGCGTCGCCGTGCCCGCCAATTCGATCGCGATGAACGGCATCAGGCTTCGGCCTCCATCTTGTCGGTGTCGGCCGCTGGCGCTTCCTCATCGCCGAACCAGCCGGCGGCCTGGCGCGCGGCCATGATGATTTCCTGGCCCTGGTCCATGGTGAGGCCATAGGAGGACAGAACGCCGCCCTTGTCGGGCTTGGGCGCGGGTGCGCCCTCCTTGCGGCGGCGCGGCTCGGCGCGCGGCTTTTCGATCAGCTCGTCGGTCGACAGATCGCCGACATCGTCGAGCGTCTTGATGCCCGCTTTGCCCAGCGTGACCATCATCGCCTCGGTGATATGCGGCAGCGCGCCGACGGCATCCTCGACGCCGAGCGCCTTGCGCTCTTCGCGATTGGCTGCCTCGCGCCGGTCGATGGCTTCGCTCGCGCGGTTCTGCAACTCGCCTGCGATCGCTTCGTCGAGTCCCTCGATCGTCGCCAGTTCCTCGACTTCGACATAAGCGACTTCCTCCAGGCTGGTGAAGCCTTCGGCGACCAGCAGCTGGGCAAGCGTCTCGTCGACGTCGAGCTCGCCCTGGAACATCTCGCTATTCTGCACGAACTCGCGCTGGCGCTTCTCGGAAGCGTCGGCCTCGGTCAGAATGTCGATCGCCTTGCCCGTCAGCTGGCTGGCGAGCCGGACATTCTGGCCGCGGCGGCCAATGGCGAGGCTGAGCTGATCGTCAGGCACGACGACCTCGATCCGCTCTTCTTCCTCGTCGATCATCACGCGCGCGACCTGGGCTGGCTGCAGCGCGTTGACGACGAAGGTCGCATTGTCGGGCGACCAGGGGATGATGTCGATCTTCTCGCCCTGCAATTCCTGGACGACCGCCTGGACGCGGCTGCCCTTCATGCCGACGCAGGCGCCGACCGGATCGATCGAGCTGTCGCGGCTGATCACGCCGATCTTGGCGCGGCTGCCCGGATCGCGCGCGGCGGCCTTGATCTCGATGATGCCGTCGTAA
>DATMIP010000344.1:0-3455 GCA_035554515.1 Sphingomonas sp.
GGCAACGAAGCGTGAGACTCTGATCGCCGAGCGCAAAGCGCTTGGCCTGGATGTCGGCGATACGCTGGCGATCGGGGACGGCGCCAACGACATACCGATGATCGAAGAGGCAGGATTAGGCGTGGCTTACCATGCCAAACCGAAGACGGCGGCAGCGGCCGATGCGCGGATCGAGCATGGCGACCTCACGGCGTTGCTATATGCCCAAGGCTATCGGCGCGCCGACTGGGTGATCTGATCGGTTAGGCGCGGGGACAGGAAGCGCAAGGGCTCTGTTTTCAAGGGATCGGCTCGGGCTCTCCGTCCAGCCACAATTCCATATCGACCCGATGCATCCCCGGGCCCCAGCCGTCGGCGATGCGCCCCGTATCGCGCGCACCAAAACGGGCGAAGAAGGGAGCTGACAAATGGCTCGCCGCAATGTCGATCACCCGCGCTGCTCCAGCCCTCACCCGGATGGCCATCATGATTGCCCTGCCCAACCCGGTTCCCTGGCGACGCGGCTGGACCATGATCCACGTGAGGGAGAGCCGTTCCGGCGTGCGCGGGCTGATCAGACCGAACGCCGCCACCGCCTCATCTCCCTCCAGCAGGACCCAATAATCCGACACCGCTCCTTCCAGGAAGCCGGCATAATCCGCCCGTTCATTGGGAGCGAAGAAGCGCGGACAATTGGCATCGAAGAGAGCAAGGCAGGCGGCACGGTGGGGCGGAGTGTATGGCGTGAAGCCATCGAAGCCTGCGAGCGCTTCGCGGGCAGCCAGGTTGGTCATGAATCCGAGCTTAGATTGCCATTCGCGGGTGATCAATGCCGAGTGGTGCGTCCTGGCTGCGAGGCTTCGAAAACCGGCTTGACCCTTTAGCGCGAAGCGCGCGTTTGAGCATGCAACTCGTCCAAGGACGCCGACCGGCTCCTCGCTACGCGGTTTTGCGCAAGCTAGCGGACCTCAACGGTGCGGCGCAGTTTGATGTCGGCCGATGAGGCGCCGATCATGAGTTCGACCCGCTCCGGCTCGACCACGAACATCTGGCGGCCCGTATCCCAGTAAGCGAGCTGCGACGCCGTGAGTGGGATGCGCACCGTCCTGGTTTCGCGTGGAGCGAGATGGAGACGGCGAAAGCCTTCGAGCTTCAGCGCCGGACGCTCCACCTTGGAGCCCAGATGACGAACATAAAGCTGGGGCACGGCATCGCCAGCGACGCCGCCGCTGTTGGTGACGTCGAGGCTGACCGTCAGCGCCCGGCTGCCGGTGAGGACAGGCCGATCGACACGCAGGTTGGCGAAGCGGAAACTGGAATAGCTCAGGCCGTGCCCGAACGGATAAAGCGGCTTGCCCTTGGCATACATGTAGGTTCGGCCGTGGCGGATGTCATAATCCATCATCGGCGGCAGCTGATCTTCGGACGCGGGCCAGGTGACCACGGTGTGCCCGCCGGGATTGTATCGCCCGAACAATATCTGCGCGAGCGCCCAGCCCTCATCCTGCGAACTGTGCGCCATATGCACTATCGCCGGGACGTTCGCCTGCGACCAATTGATGGCGAAGGGGAAGGACGACACGAGCACCATGATCGTGCGCGGGTTCGCGGCCCGAACCTTCCTGACCAGCTCCTCCTGCGCGAGCGCGAGCGTTACACGGTCGCGGCCCTCGCGCCCGTCACCTGGATCGGCGCACGGTTTCGTGCCGTTATCG
The DNA here is from genome assembly GCA_035554515.1 of Sphingomonas sp. GTDB lineage: Bacteria > Pseudomonadota > Alphaproteobacteria > Sphingomonadales > Sphingomonadaceae > Sphingomonas_I. The sequence goes on from DATMIP010000344.1 coordinate 1,695, forward strand.
GTCCATTCCTTCGCCATGTTCGGTCCACATTTCGGATCGTTCCCGACGATCACGATCGCGACGTCCGACGCCATGGCCGCCGCCACCGCCGCTCCTCCGGCATTATCAGCCGCATGATTGACCTTCACGCCCGGGCCGACGGCGGCGATAATGCCCTGAAGTGGTGTCACCGCATAAGGCGGATGGCCGCCATACCAATCCCAATGGACGCTGTCGGCAAGCGGCCCGATCACCGCCACCGATTTCAACCTCGCTTTGCGCAGCGGCAGCGCGCCGGGACTGTTCTTGAGCAGAACGATCGATTCGAGCGCCAGCTGACGCGAGACCGAACGGTGCCGCTCGCTATTCCATGGTGGAGCCCCGTCATGGATGCCCGCATAAGGAACGCGCTCTGACGGATCGAGCAGTCCCAGCCTGATCGTCGTGCGGAACTTGCGCCGCACCGCCTCATCGAGCTGCGCCGGCGTGATCGAGCCTTCGTCGATCGCCGCGCGCAGCTCGTCCTTGTACCTGTCCAGAAATTGGTTGATGCCGGCCTTGAACGCCGCGACCACGGCTTCCTTGTGCGTCGCGAAGCCCTTGCTGTCCTTCACCAGCGCCGAGATCGCCTGGCCGTCGCTCGACACGACCTCGACGCCCCACCGGTCGATCAAAACCTCGCGCAACACCGGGTGGATTGCCATGGGTATGCCGTTCCAGGCGTTGTAGGCCGCCATCACGCCCTTTGCGCCTGCACCCTCGAACGCCATGCGGAACGGCACCGAATAATATTCGCGGAACAGCCGCTCGTCGAAGTTGGAGCTGGTGCGCGTGCGGTCGTTTTCGTTCGAATTGGCGAGGAAATGTTTGAGCAGCGGGGCCGCCTGCCAATATTTGGGATCGTCACCCTCGATACCGCGCGCGAAAGCGGTCGCCATCGTGCCGTTGAAGAACGGATCCTCGCCATAGACTTCTTCGCCGCGGCCCCAGCGCGGATCGCGCGCAAGATCCGCCTGCGGCCCCCACAGCATCAGGATCCTGCGGTCGTACCGCGCGGTCTGGGTGATGTAGCGCGCCTCATAACCCTGGATCCGCCCCGCCGCGCGCACCAGCTCAGGGTCCCAGCTTTCGCCCATGCCGGGCGGCTGGGGGAATTGGGTGGTCGGGATCGGAGCTTGATGCCGCTCCTCTGCGCCCCGCTGCTGGAGCCCGTGAATCCCCTCCGACGATCCGAAGCTCGGCACACCCAGCCGGGGCACGCCCGTATCGGTTCCGAGCGTGACGATCTTCTCGTCGAGCGTCATCAGCGACAGCAGGTTCGCGATCCGCTCTTCGACAGGCAAATCAGGATTGCGGAACGGATCGGATCGAGGAGGCGTGGCTGCTGCGGCCGAAACGAACGCCCCAAGGGCAATCAGAATATAGCGCCCTCCGAAGATCATCCGCGCCACTTCCCGCCTATAGGTATCGACCAGTCGCAGCAAATGACCGCCAAGGCGATCTACATCATCGCGCGCGCGGGCTCCACGGCAATCGTAACCACGTGCCACGCCCAATACAACCATATAGGTTCGTTCTCTAGGTCAGGACCTGTTAAATTGGTTGCATGCGGGGGCGAGGATTGATTCAATGACGGCACCAAGGAGGTGCCGCGATGGATGTTCCTTTCTTGCTGAGTGAGGCGCAGATGCGCCGGATAGAGCCATTTTTCCCATTGTCGCATGGCGTGCCGAGGGTGGATGACCGACGGGTCGTGTCGGGCATCATCTACGTGATCAAGCA
>DATMIP010000345.1:0-4027 GCA_035554515.1 Sphingomonas sp.
GTGGCCTCCTGCGCGGCTGCGGGGCTGGCGGCGAGCCACACGGCGGTCGCCACAAGCGCTCCGGTCAGGAGCAGGCGTCTGGACATCGCTCCCTCCTCTTGCTCATCCTCGGCCATCGTGGAGCTCGCACTCGTGGTGCCGCTGAGATGGCAGCATCATTGCCCCACGTGACCCATGACGCAAGGGGCTGAGGCTCTGGGGAAACCGGGAGATGGCGGCCTGATTGGGCTGCGCTGCTCGTCTGAGGCGCGTTGCTGCCGGAAAGCCACGAATGCCTGACGCTGCTCGATTCGGTTTATCACACCGGTAAGCCCGCTTACCTTCAGGGCGATGCGCAGATCGGCCCCAATCAGGTCTTCTCATCCTGCGTCATGTGGCCCGTTGTTTCGAGCAAGCGCACGATCGGCGTGGTCGTTCAGGTCACCGAGAATCCGCGGCTGCAGGAGCGCACGCTGGCAATGAACGAAGCGTTGCTGCTGGGCTCACTGCGGCAGCATGAACTCGCGGCCGCCGCCAGCGAGGCGAACCTCCGACTGCAGGCGGAGATCGTCCAGCGGATGCAATCCGAACGCGACGCGCTGATGCTGACGAAGGAGATCTCGCACCGCATCAAGAATAATCTGCAGGTCGTGGTCGCCCTGATCGCCAAGGAGATCCAGCAAACACCGGCGCAATTCGCGCAAGGATATGTCGCCACGGAAGCGCGCATTTCCGCGATTGCCGAACTCTATGACCTGATCTCCCAATCCGACGATGTCGATTCCATTCAGCTTGACGCCTATCTGGGTGAACTCGCCAAGACGATGGCGGCAAGCCTGCTTGAACCCTCGTCGGCGATCAGCATCGAGGTGAAGGCTGCAGCGCTGGAGATCGACTCCGATCGTGCCGTGCCCTTCGGATTGCTGGTCAACGAGCTGGGCACCAACGCCATAAAGCACGCATTTCCCGATAAGGCGGGCCGATTGACCCTAAGCATCGAACGATTTGGTAACGAGATTGAACTGACCGTCGCCGATGACGGGATTGGCATGAAAGCCAAGGATCGATCGACCGCCCCCGGACGGCATGGTTCGGACTATGTTGCGATCTTCGTTCGGCAACTGGGCGGAGCGATGGCCGTTTCAGAATCGGACGAGACCGGAACCACTATCCGCGTTCGCTTTCCCCTGAATTTGCCGCGCGAAGATCGTGGCACCGCGCGGTCCTGAGGCGCCACAGAATTTGGATTGTTCGTGCCGGTGAACGGCGTTTTATCGGGCCTGAGATCCGATTAGCCGACCGGCGGCGACGGCACGATGGCCGCGGGATCCGGCCCGGAAAACGCGAGCGTGATCGACATGCGGCGATTACGTGGATCGTAACGGTCGCTTGGGATGAAAGGCTCGCGATCGGCGACGCCTTCGATGCGGTTGAAGCGATCACCCGGCACGCCCGAATCCGCCAGCGACTTGCGCGTCGCTTCGGCGCGCGCGCTCGACAAGGTCCAGTTGTTGACCGATCGGCCCGCAGCATAAGGCAATGCATCGGTATGGCCGCGCACGATCACGCCGTTGGGAACGCCGGCGATGACCTGCGCCACCTGCCCCATCAAGGCGCGCGCCTCTGGCAACAGGCTGTCTGTGCCGACCGCGAACATCGAGAAATCGGCCTTGTCGACCAGATCGATCCGCAGGCCTTCGCGCGTATCGGTGAAGCGGATATTCTGCGCGAGTTTCTGCAATCCCTTGTCGGACATGATCCGCTGCATGAGCTGCCTCTTCAGGAAGCCGAACCGCACGCGCTCCTTCCTCCGTTCGGCCGCCGCCGCTTCGGCCGAGCCGCCCGATGCGTCCTTTGGAATCGTCAGAGACTTCGATCCCGTCTGTGCGGCGCGGTGGGGATAATTGTCCTTTGCGACGATGCTGTCGCCGCCGAAGACGCCGTTCGAACCCGCGCTCTTCATCCTCATTTCGATCAGCGTCGGCGCGAAATAGTCGGCGATGCCCTTGCGCTGCTTCTCGGTGGTGGCGCCGAGGATCCACAGCAAAAGGAAGAAGGCCATCATCGCCGTCACGAAATCGGCATAAGCGACTTTCCACGCACCGCCATGATGCCCACCATGGCCGGCCTCGATGATCTTCTTGACGATGATCGGCCGTGGCTCAGGCTCGTTCCGGCCACGTTTTGCGGGGCCGGCCATCAGACGAGAACCAGCGGCGTGTGTAAAAGCAGCATTTTAACGACCGCGCATGCCGTCGAACACGTCGGCGAAGGCGGGCTGGTTGCTATGAGTGATGCCCGAGCGGGCGGCTTCGATTACCAGCGGCAGCGGGTGGCCGTGAAGCGATGCGATGATGATCTGCTTTACCACACCGTAGATTGCGGCGTCGGCTTCGACTACCTGCTTGCAGCGGTTGGCGAACGGGCCGACGATACCGTAAGCGAGCAGCACGCCCATGAAGGTCCCGACGAGCGCCGAGCCGATCATGGCTCCCAGGATGATCGGCGGCTTGTCGATCGAGCCCATCGTCTTCACGACGCCGAGCACGGCGGCGACGATACCGAGCGCGGGAAGCGCGTCGGCCAGGTTCTGGAGCATGTCCGCCGGGCGGATATCGTCGTGATGATGCGTCTTGAGCGCGTTATCCATTACGTCTTCCACGGCGTGCGGATCGAGCGTTCCCGACGAAATCACCACCAGCCGCAGCGTGTCGGTAATCAGGTGGATCAGCGTCGAATCCTTGAGGAGCTTCGGATATTGGCCGAAGACGCTCGACGATTTCGGATCCTCGATGTGCGGCTCGAGCGCGACCGGACCATCCGTGCGCAGCATCTTCATCAGGCTCGAAACGAGGAAGATTACCTCGAGAAAATCCTTCTTGTTATATTTTGGGCCCTTGAAGATCTTGCCCATCCCGCCGCCGAACTGCTTCAATTCCTTCATGGAATTGCCGGCGACGATCGCGCCTAGCGCTGCGCCGCCGATGATGATCATTTCATGCGGGATAGCGTGGAGCACTGGCTCCAGCGCGCCGCCGGTAAAGGCGAATCCGCCGAACACCATGACGAGGAGGACGACAATGCCAATCGCAGCAAACATTCGAAACTTATCCCCCGATCGGCCGGCGTCCGATGGATCGTCCGGAACCTGATTCCGGCCTCTCCAACATGATTAACGGCCCGGATTTACATGCTTTATGGTAAAGATCGGGTTTATCTTGACCTGGCTGCCCCGCAGCCATCCGCGGATCACCCCAGAAGGTCGAACAACGACGTCTTGTTGGCCTGGGCGAAGACGGTTTGTGCCGCCTGCAAGGCCACCTGCTTCGACTGGAACTCGGCGAGGGCATAAGTGAGGTCGGTGCTCTCCAGCCCGACGCGCTCCTCGGACAGGTTCTGATCACTCGATTCGATCTGCTCCTTGGCGTCGTCGAAGCGACCGGCGCGCACGCCCTGATCGGTGCGGACCTTCGTCAGGTGGGTCGAGCCCGCATCGATCTCGCCGAGGCTTATCTGGATGTCGGTCGCCCGCGCCGCGCTCGTGCCCTCGACGGCATCGGCTGCGTCAGTGAGGATTTGCCGGAGCGATTTCGTTCCCGCCGCGGTCGAGACGGTATCGAACACTTCCACCCGCGATGCGGTCGCCGGAAGGCCGAGCGTGTCCGACACGGGGATCGAAAGCGGCGTTCCCACAGGAAATAATGGCGCACCGGTCGGATCATTGGCCTGTGCATGGCTGTCGAGATCGGCCGCCAGCAAACGCAATTCGGCCGCGATCGCCGCGCGATCGGTAGCCGAGGTCGTATCGTTGCGGCCGGACAGAACAAGCTCCTTGGCCCGATCCAGCGCATCGGCGACGACACCAAGCTTGGTGTCGACCGCCGTCGAGATCGAGACGCCCATCTTGATGTTGTTGCCCCACACGACCTGATCGGCCTGCGTCTGGCGGATCTCGGAAATGCGCAGCGACGCCTCGGGATCGTCGGACGGCCTGGTCAGGCGCTTGCCGGTCGAGACGCTCTCCTGGAGCTTGGCGATCTGCTTGGCG
>DATMIP010000346.1:0-2346 GCA_035554515.1 Sphingomonas sp.
CCTGGTGTGAACAGCAGCCAGTCCGAGACGTTCCCCGATTATGGCGTGTTCATCGCTTATAGCCAGATCCGGGCGGAACGGCAGGCAGACTTCCAGCGCGCCACGCGGGAGATCGCCCTGGCGCTCGCGAAAGACGGGCCGACTGGGGACGAATTGGCGCGCGCGATCACCCCGATCGCCAGCGGGAACGAACGCCGGCGCAAACTCAACAATTATTGGGCGCAGATGCTGCAGGGCGACCTGGACGATCCGCGTTACGTCGAACAGATTCGTACCGGCGTGACAGGATATCAGAATGTCACGGCGGAGGACGTCCGCAGGGTAGCCAGGAAATGGCTGACCAAAGCGCCGGCGCTCCGCATCGAAGTGAAGGGTGCCACCGGGCCGTGATCGTGCCGGGCCGGCCGGCCCCTGCCGATTAGCCGGCCTGGCGTGCGACCGTTTCGGCCAGCGGAGCTATCGCCTTCACGCCAGGCTGGTCCACGATGCGGATATTAAGCTCGCGCAGCTGCTTGGCGGTCACGGCCGAGGGCGCGTTCATCATCAGGTCTTCCGCCTTCTGGTTCATGGGGAAAAGCACGACCTCGCGGATGTTGGGCTCATCGGCGAGCAGCATGACGATGCGGTCTACGCCCGGCGCCGAGCCGCCATGCGGCGGCGCGCCATATTTGAAGGCGTTGATCATGCCCGGGAAGTTTGTGTCGACCTCTTCCTGCGAATAGCCGGCAATCTCGAACGCCTTGTACATGATGTCCGGACGATGGTTGCGGATCGCGCCCGACGACAATTCGATGCCGTTGCACACGATGTCATACTGGTAAGCGAGGATATCCAGCGGATCCTTGGTCTCCAGCGCCTCCAACTCGCCCTGCGGCATCGAGAAGGGGTTGTGGCTGAAATCGACCTTCTTGGTGTCCTCGTCATATTCGAACATCGGGAAATCGACGATCCAGCAGAACTGGAAGACGCCCTGTTGGATGAGGCCCAATTCCTCGCCGACGCGCGTGCGGGCGAAGCCTGCCAGTTTGGCGGCCTGGCCTTCCTTGCCAGCCGCGAAGAACACGCCGTCGTTCGGACCGAGCCCCAACGCCTCGATCAGTCTGGCAGTCGCGTCCGGCCCGTGATTCTTGGCGATCGGGCCGCCCGGCTCGCCATCCTTGATGTTGATATAGCCGAGGCCGGCATAACCCTGGGCTCGCGCCCATTCGTTGGTGTCGTCGAAGAATTTGCGGCTTCCCGCGCCGGCGCCGGGTGCGGGAATAGCGCGGATCACGCTGCCGCTTTCCACCAGGCGCGCGAACAGGCCGAAGCCCGAGTCCGCGAAATGATCGGTGACGTCGACGATCTCGATCGGATTGCGCAGATCGGGCTTGTCGGAGCCGTATTTCAGGATCGAATCGCGATATGCGATGCGTGGAAACGGCGCCGGACTGACGGTGCGGCCATTGGCATATTCCTCGAACACGCCATGCAGCACGGGTTCGATCGCGGCGAAGACATCGTCTTGCGTGACGAAGCTCATTTCGAAATCGAGTTGATAGAATTCGCCAGGCGAGCGATCGGCGCGGGCATCCTCATCACGGAAGCAAGGTGCAATCTGGAAATAACGGTCGAAGCCGGCAACCATCAACAGCTGCTTGAACATCTGCGGCGCCTGGGGGAGCGCGTAGAATTTGCCGGGGTGGATGCGTGACGGCACGAGGAAATCGCGCGCGCCTTCCGGCGACGATGCGGTCAGGATCGGGGTTTGGAACTCGGCGAAACCCTGGGCGATCATACGGCGACGCAGCGACGCAATCACGTTCGAGCGCAGCATGATATTCTTGTGCAGCCGCTCGCGCCGCAGATCGAGAAAGCGGTAACGCAGGCGGATATCCTCGGGATAATCGGCCTCGCCGGCAACCGGCAGCGGCAATTCCTGCGCCTCGGACTGGACGATCACATCCTTGGCGAACACTTCGATCTCGCCGGTGGCGAGATTGGTGTTGGTCGTGCCCGCGGCGCGCGCCTTGACCAGGCCATCGATGGTGACCACCGATTCGACGCGGAGACGCTCGAGAACCGGCAAGGCCGCGCTGTCGCTGTCGGCCACGATCTGGGTGATCCCATAATGATCGCGCAGATCGACAAACAGCACACCGCCATGATCGCGCTTGCGATGGACCCAGCCCGAAAGGCGGACGGACTCGCCGATCTGGGCAGCCGACAAAGCGGCGCATGTGTGGGAACGGTAGGCGTGCATGTCTGAACTTCTTTCTACATCGTCATGCCGGCGGAGGCCGGCATCGCTGGCGGCGGTGCGGGGGCCCAGCCTCCTGCGGCCCCGGCCTCCGCCGGGGCGACGGC
>DATMIP010000347.1:0-2460 GCA_035554515.1 Sphingomonas sp.
CGCGAGCTTGGAGATACCGACGACGCGATGGCGCGGCAGATAGGCGATCGCGGCCTTGCCGACGATCGGCGCGAGATGATGCTCGCAATGCGACTGGAACGGTATGTCCTTGAGCAGGACGATATCGTCATAGCCGCCGACCTCCTCGAACGTGCGTGTCAGGTGGCGCGCCGGATCCTCGTCATAGCCCTGGCAATACTCCTTCCACGCACGCGCCACGCGCCTGGGCGTATCCAGCAAACCTTCGCGGCCCGGATCATCCCCGGCCCAGCGTACAAGCGTGCGCACCGCCTCCTCCACCTCGGGTGGAACGGGCAGCGTAGCGGCGGAATCGTCCTTGGGTTCGGTTGTACCGGTCATGGAGCCTCTTTACCCGAGCGAGGGGCCGACGCGATAGGAAAGCGCGGCGGATGCGATCGGATCGATCATGATAGCGCAAAACGCGATGGGCATCGTTTTGCCCCGCCGTGGCCGCGCCAAGATCGAAAACCCTCATCCCGACGAACGAGAATTGGAGCGTTGGCCGACCGCGGACATAGCGTGCCGACGCCAAAGCAAACGATTGCAAAGCTCTTGCTGAACGCTTAGACCGAAGCCGAACATCGCAAACGATAATGCAGATAACGCAAACGACAATGAGGAGGGGCATGTGGCCAAAGGCACGATATCAAGACTGGCGGGCCTGGCATTGGCGAGCGCCGCCGCGCTGGTCATTGCCGCGCCATGCTTGGCCCAGGGGACGGCCGCCGGTGGCGATGGCGCCGACGCATGCCGACGGCTCGCTGATCTGATCGGGGCCGACGCGCATCTTGACGCTGTGCGCTATGTTCCGGAAGGCGCGCTCCCGCCGCCTTTCCCGGGCATGCCCAAGATAATGGGCCCCGCTCACTGCCAGCTCACCGCCACGATCCGCCCGCGCACGGGCGTGGGCGGACAGAAATTCGGCCTCGGCTTCGAGCTTCGTTTGCCGATGGCGTGGAATGGCCGTTTCCTCTTCCAGGGCGGCGGCGGGCTCGACGGCAATATTCGGTCGGCGATCGGGTTCAATTTTTCCGGCGGCCCCACCGCGCTGGCGCGCGGCTTCGCGATCGTGAGCACCGACGCGGGGCATGAGGGGCCGGATGCGAGTTTCGCGACCGACCAACAGGCGCGGCTTGATTATGCCTATGTCGCGCTGGGTGAGGTAACCAGGCGCGCCAAAGCGATCGTCTCCGCTTTTTATGGCAAGGCGCCCAGCTATTCCTATTTCGATGGCTGCTCCAACGGCGGGCGCCAGGGCATGATGGCCGCCAGCCGTTATCCCGAACTGTTCGACGGCATCGTCGCGGGCGATCCGGGATTCCGGCTCAGCCGGGCCGCTGTCGGCGAGGCGTGGGCGACCGCGCAATTCGCGCGCATCGCGCGGCGCGACGCCGCCGGCCTGCCGATCCTCTCGACCGCCGTCACCGATCAGGATCTCTCGCTCGTCTCGCAGGCCATTTTGAAGGCGTGCGACGCGAAGGACGGTCTCGTGGACGGCATCGTCGGTAACTGGCAGGCCTGCCGCTTCCGGGTTGAGGCGCTTCGTTGCCGGCCCGGACTCACGGCATGTCTCGCTCCGGCCAAAATTGCCACGCTCGTGCGCGTGTTCGATGGCGCGCGCGACAGTCGTGGCCGGCCGCTTTATGCCGGCTGGCTCTGGGATCCGGGTATTTCCAGCCCGGCCTGGCGCTCCTGGACGCTCGGCACGTCGCCGACATCGCGCGGCAATAGCGCGGCCGAGACGCTCGGCGCCGACGCGCTCGGACGCTATTTTTCCACGCCCGCTTATCCCGCGCCGCTGACGCCGTTCGAGTTCGACTTCGACCAAGCCGAGGAACGCGTCGCCGAGACCGGCGCCGTCAACGATCCGACGGGGACCCTTCTCACGTCTTTCACCCAGCATGGCGGAAAGCTGCTAATCTATCACGGATTGGCGGATCCGGTCTTTTCAGCGGTCGACATCGTCGCCTGGTTCGACAGGCTCCAGCGCACGATGGGTCCCACGCCCGCCTGGGCCAGGCTGTTCCTGGTGCCCGGAATGAACCATTGCGCCCTCGGCCCGGCCACCGATCGCTTCGATGCGCTGCGGGCCGTCCAGCTCTGGGTCGAGGAGGGTCAGGCGCCCGATCGGATCGAGGCGGCCGGTTCCGCCGTACCGGGCAAGCCGATTCACCGGCCGCTTTGTCCCTATCCGGCCTATGCCCATTATGTCCGTGGTCCGGTCGAAAATGCCGAAAGCTTCGAATGCCGCACCGAACGGACCGGACGCGTCGGTTGATCGGAGCGAGAGATTAGGGGACTAGACTCAGGACCTGTTAAATTGGTTGCATGCGGGGGCGAGGATTGATTCAATGGCGGCACACAGGAGGTGCCGCGATGGATGTTCCTTTCTTGCTGAGTGAGGCGCAGATGCGCCGGATAGAGCCATTTTTCCCATTG
>DATMIP010000348.1:0-3148 GCA_035554515.1 Sphingomonas sp.
GAGCCCGACCTTGAACGCGTCTCCGGGAACTGAAACCTTGGTCGGAGCGCGCAGATACGACGCGCCCGACACGTCCTCCAGCCCGATTTGGAGCATGCCGGGCAGATCGGCGAGCGCCGCCCAATAATCCGGATCGGGAAACTCGACCGCGCCGTCGGCCATCAACAGCTGGATATCCGGAAAATTGTGCTGAAACAGGCGAAAGAGCGCGGGAGGAGTGAGCAAGGTCACCTTCGCCCCGCGCTTCACCAATGCAGGCAGGAAACGCACGAACTGGATCTGATCGCCGAAGCCCTGATCGGGGAAGATCACGATCCGCTTTTCCGTGAGATCTTCTCCCCGCCAGCGCGGATAGGCGAAGTCGCGGGGATAGCCATCGTCCAGCCCCGTCCGGTCGATCCGCGCATCGTGATATGGCCAGGCCTCGCGATAGCGGCCCTGGGCGAGCAGGTTCACGCCCAGAGCGTGGCGCGTGTCGGCGCGATCGGGCCGTGCCGCGACGACCTTGCGGAGCAGCGCCTCGCCTTCGTCGAGCCGGCCATTGTGGCTGAGCAGGACGCCATAAGCATGCGCCGCATCCAAATCGTCGGGTTCGGAGGCGGCCGCCGTTTCGGCCGCGGCGAGCGCCGCAAGCGGCTTGCCCTGGCGGTGGAGCGCGATCGCATCCTGGACGAGCCCGCGCACGGCGAGCGTTCGCGCAATATTCTGGGCATCGGCGATCAGGCGCTCGGTCGCCGGGCGCCAATCGCCATTCACCTCGCCCCGATAGAGGCTGTGGTTGGGATACCAGGGTGAATCGGTGCGGCGCGTCATCCAGCGCCAGTCCGGGCTGAAGCCTGGCACGAGCAACAAGCACGGCTTGCCGAGCGCGCCCGCAAGGTGCGCCACCGACGTGTCGACCGAGACGATCAGGTCGAGCTGGTCGATGATCGCCGCAGTGTCGGCCATGTCCTTGGCGCCGCTCTCGGTGGGCTCGAGGCTGATCACACGGCCGGGCAGGCCCGTGCGCAGGCGATCCGCGATCTCATTCGGCAGCGAACGCGCGCCGTCATTGACGTGGCGGGGGTTGCCAATCGTCTTGAGCCCGACGTTGAAGCCCGGCCCCAGCGGCGGCCCGCTCTCCGGCGGACGGAGATAAGGCCGGCCCGGTATATCGTCGATCCGAACCTGCAGCGCCGCCGGTAGATCGTGCAGCGTTATCCAGTAATCGGGATCAGGAAATTCCACTTTTCCGGCCGCACGCACGATCTTCGCGCGCGGGAAATTGTGGCGGAACAGGCGCTCCAGCGGCGCAATGGCGAGCAGGATGACCTCCTCGGCCTGCGCGATCAGCGTGGGCAGAAAGCGGGCGAATTGAATCTGGTCGCCTAATCCCTGTTCCGGAAAAACGGCGAGCCGTTTGCCTGCCAATGGCTCGCCGCGCCATTGCGGAAAGGGGAAGTCGCGCGGAAATCCGGTGTTGAGTTCGGGCAGCAACGATCGCACCGCATAGAGCGGCCAACCCTCGGCATAGCGGCCTTGGGCGAGCAGATTGTGCGCGAGCGCGTGGGTGGCGAGCGGAGCATCGGGAGTGAGCGCCAGCGCGTGGCGGATTACCGCCTCGCCCTCGGCAAGCCGCCCGAGCTTCGTCAGGAGCACGCCAAGATTGTGGGCCGCTGCAGGGCTGTTTGGGTCGCACCGCAACGCTTCGAAGGACAGCGGAAGCGCATCCTCCCAGCGCCCCTCGGCGCGCAGCCGATTCGCCTGTCGGGTCAGTTCACGCGAACGGTCGGGGTCCGCAATATCATGTCCATCATGCGCGCTGCCCATCGGCCGATCAGCGCTTCGCCGCCTTGCGCGCCGGTTTCTTCTTGCCTTTTGCGGGCCCCTTGGCGGCGCGTTCCGCAAGCAAAGTGAGCGCCTCGTCGGCCGACAAGGCCGCTGGATCGCTGCCCTTGGGCAGGGTCGCGTTGGTAACGCCATCGGTGACGTAGGGACCGAAACGGCCCTCCATCACCTTCACCGGCTTGCCCGTAACCGGGCTGTCGCCGAGCGTGGCGATAGGCTCGCGCGACGCCCCGCCGGTGCGCCCGCCGCCATTGGCGGCATCGGCGAGCTTCGCTACCGCCGCGTTCATGCCCGTTTCGAACACCTCGGCGGTGGACTGCAGCTTCGCATATTTGCCGTCATGCATGAGATAGGGTCCGTAGCGGCCGATGCTCGCGGTGATCATCTTCCCGCTTTCCGGATGCGCCCCGATCTCACGCGGCAGCGATAATAAGCGGAGTGCCATCGGCAGATCGAGTTCGGCAACGTCCTTGGGAATGGATGCGCGCTTGGCTTCCTTGCCCTCACCCAGCTGGATGTATGGCCCAAAACGCCCTGCCCTGCGCGTCACCGTTTCGCCGCTGGCCGGATCGGCACCCAGCTCGGTGGGCCCCGTGTCGTTCGCGGCCTCCTCGCCACCGCCCTGGGCGAAGCGCCGTGTATATTTGCATTCCGGATAGTTCGAGCAGGCGACAAAGGCGCCATATTTGCCGCCGCGCAGCGCAAGCCGTCCGGTCCCGCAATTGGGACAAAGGCGCGGATCGCCGCCATCGCCCTTGTCCGGGAAGAGATAAGGCGCGAGAAACTCGTCGAGCGCCGCCGTCACTTCGCTCGGCTTCTGCTCCATTACCTCGACGGTCTTGGGCTTGAAATCGCGCCAGAAGACCTCGAGCACCGACTGCCAATTGGCCCGGCCACCGGACACGTCGTCCAGCTGGTCTTCGAGACCCGCGGTGAAATCATAGCTGACATATTTCTCGAAGAACCGCTCCAGGAACGACGTCAGTAGCCGCCCGCTCTCCTGCGGCAGGAAGCGGTTCTTCTCGAGCGTGACATATTCGCGGTCCTTGAGCGTCTGCAAAGTCGCCGCGTAAGTCGACGGCCGGCCGATGCCGAGCTCCTCCATCTTCTTGACGAGCGAGGCCTCGGAATAGCGCGGCGGCGGCTGGGTGAAATGCTGCTCGGCATTGACCGCCTTCTTGGCCGGGGTGGCGCCTTCGCTGAGTCTGGGCAGGCGACGCGATTCCTCGTCGCCCTCATCGTCCCGGCCCTCTTCGTAAAGCGCGAGATAGCCGGGGAAGAGCACGACTTGGCCGGTGGCGCGCAGCGCGTGGCTGCCGGT
>DATMIP010000349.1:0-5068 GCA_035554515.1 Sphingomonas sp.
CTATGCCGAGGTGAAGAACGGCCAGGTCAGCCTGATCAACGCCAACATTCCCGAATTCAGCCACGGCAATCGCTACAATCATGAGCCCAAGCGCCCGCGCAAACTGCTCCTGCACGAACGCGAGATCGAGAAGATGCATAAGGGCCTCAGCCGCGAAGGCATGACCCTCGTTCCCATGTCGGTCTATTTCAACAGCCGTGGCCGCGCCAAGGTCGAGCTCGCGCTCGCCAAGGGCAAGAAGCTTCACGACAAACGCGAGACGTCGAAGGACCGCGACTGGAAACGCGATCAGGCCCGCATCATGCGCGACCGCGGTTAGAGGCCGCCGTCGCGCGCCACCGGGCTTCCCGCAATACAGCCCCTCACCGCCGGGCACCCGGCTGAAATATCTTGTCCCGTTCCACCAAACTGGACCTGGCTTCGGCCAGGCCGGTGACGCCAACCTCGCGCGCGGGCTGATCGCGAAGTTCGCGGGCGCCCGTCCGCTCCGTTGACAAGCTGCCATTCTTCAGAAAGAATTCGTTATCGAATACAATAGAATGAGAGGCACCGGTTGTACGCCGCGCGGACGTCCTTGAACCTTGTATCCAGGGCGACGCCCTGATTGCCATTCCTTCGGCCTGGGCGCCCCGGCGCGAATATGCCTTCTCCATAATATGCAGCGGACGGAGTAGATTCGAACATGGACATCAGCAGGCGGGAATCCATCGGAATGGCCTTGACTGTGATGGCCACGTCGGCGCTTGCGCCCTATCGCGTATCCGCGAGCGGATTGGCCGGCGGTGCTGCCGACGAGTTCGGTCTGCTTCCGGAATGGTATAAACGGGAACCGCTCAGGATCGTCTGGGCAATCCTGCGCGATATCGATGGCGGAACGAACGGAGCCGATCTGGTGGCGCAGGCCGCCGCCGCCGGCGTAACGGGTCTGTGTATTACGGTAGGGGGCAGTCGGGCCTTCTATCCTACCGCCATTCCCTTCCACGAGCGTAGTTCCGCCCTGCCGCCGGGCCGTGATCTGGTGGGCGAGGTGGCGAAGGCCGCACGCGAACATAATATCCGCCTGATCGCGCGCTTCGATTTCAGCAAGCAGCCTGAATCAACGCTGCGCGCTCATCCCGAATGGTTTTACAAGCGCATGGACGGGTCGTTCAGCAACACGCGCGATCGGTTCCGGCCGTGCATCAATTCGGGCTTCTATCATGCCCAGGCCCCGGCGATCGTGGCGGAGGCGGTGCAGCGCTACCGACCTTCGCTGATCTTCTTCAACAATTTCACGAACGTAACCGCGGTTGGCGAAGTTGCGCCTTGTCAGTGCGACAATTGCAAATCGGCCTGGGACAGGTTGTATCCGGGAAAGCCCTTTCCCACGACATTCACCGCCGAATATACCTACTTCATTCGGGGCGGTACGCGCGTGACCGCCGAGCTGATCGAGCTTCCGATCCGTCGTACCTATCCTGACATCGTTCTCCTCAACGCGGATTCGGAGCCGAGCGACGGGCTTCATACCGAATCGCGGATGGCCTATGCCGAGCGGCAACTCTGGCCTTATGAGACGACTGAGACGGTCGATCGGCAGCTGAACTCCTATCCCGATAAACTCAGCCTCAATCTGTGCATCAGCTATTCGCACAATCTCGCGCGGTTGACGCTCATGCCGCCGGCCGAGACGCGGATCCGGATGTACCAGGCGATCGCGAGCGGCTCCAACCCTGCTTACGCGATGACGGGGGCATTCGATCAATATGATCGGTCCGCGCTGGACGCCGCCAAGGATGTCTGGTCCTGGCACAAGAAGAATGAGGACCTGTATGTGGAGCCGCGCAACGCGGCACGCATTCTCCTGCTGTGCAGGCCGAGCGTCGCCAAGCGCGCGCGCGAGCCCGCCGCGGAAAGCTCGGAACGCGGTCTCTATCAGATAGTGTGCGAACATCACGTACCGATCGCCAGCGCCGAGACTAGCGAGCCGTTACGCCGTCAACCCAGGCAATATGACGTTGTGATTGTATCGCGCGGTGCTCCGATCGACGGGGTGGAGGCCTATGTCAGGGACGGAGGCACCGCCATTTTCGTCGACCAGCACCCCGGTCTGGATTTCCCCAGGCCGAACGGCAGCATGAAGCTCGACGGGGCAGCCTATTGGCGGATCCGCAATCGCGCCTACCTCCCTGGATTTCCCGAAGTCGATTTTGTCCTGGCAGCGGGCGCGCCAGGCGACAGCCAGCCCAGACAACGCGACCGGGTGCTGCAGGCTTTCTCCGAACCCGCCGAGGGTTTCACGCTCGACCTTTATCCGGCAGAGCCGAATGCGGCGCTGACCCTGGTGCCGCCGATGATCGAAAATCCCGCCGAACAGGCAGCGTCGAACATGCGGGATACCGAATTTCCCGGCCTGATCATCCGGCGGGTCGGAAAGGGGAGGATCGCATTCCTTCCGTGGGATCTTGGGGGATTATACAACCGCTTCTATTTTCCCGGGCATGCGCACCTGCTGATGGCGCTGCTGCGTCATCTTCAGCCCGATGGCACGCAGATCGAGACCGACGCGCCGTCGACCACCGAGACGATATTGATGGAGCAGCCCGCAAAACGCCGCAAGATTTTGCACCTTGTCAATTTGTCCGGCCAGACCCAGCGCGGATATGCCGATCCTGCCATGCTCGGGATCACCAGGATCGCATTGCGTGGCAACTTCACCAAGGTCGAGAGTCGAGCGCTCGCGCGTGATCTTCCGGTGACCCGCAAAGGCGGCCAGACGATAGTCACGCTGCCGAGCCTGTTCTACTATGACGCGCTGGTCTTTTCATAACGGGAGACGAGGGCGATAGACCTTCCTCCGCGGAGCGGATGTGGGCGAAGATGATCGATCCTCGATGCCGGGCGCTCGGCTGCGACGGCTCGCTATTCCCGCGTTAGCGGCGGGGTTGGCGCGATAGGCGAACTTTCGCCATATTTGTCTCCCTCACCATTTCCGGGCATTTGCGGACAGACGCTTGCGCGCGCCGTACCACGCGCTAACTCCCTGCGCATAAAACCAATTCAGGACTCGACCCCATGACCCCTAAGCCCCTCCTGCTGCTCGCGGGCAGTCTTTTGGCTCTTTCCTCCGCCGCTGCCACGGCTGCGCCCGCCGCCGGCAAGCCGCAGATCGGCACGTTCGGGTTCGATGAGGCCGGCATGAATCGCGCGGTCGCGCCCGGTGGTGATTTCTACGCTTTCGCTAACGGCGGCTGGGAAAAAAGCGTCGCCATTCCCCCCGATCGATCCAATTTTGGCGCCTTCACGGTGCTCGAGGAATTGTCGCTGTCGCGCATGCATGGCCTGCTCGACGAAGCCGTCCAGCATCCCGATTCAAAGGTCGGCGCGCTTTATGCGAGCTTTATGGATGAAGGTGCGATCGAGGCGAAGGGGTATGATCCGATCAAGCGCGATATCGCCGCGATCAAGGCGATCGGGTCGAAGACGGATTATGCCCGCGCTCTCGGTCTCAGCTTGCGCAACGGCGTTGGCGGGCCCATCGTGGCCGGCGTATCGCTCGATAACAAGGATCCCGATCGGCCCACGATCCGCGTAGTCCAGAGCGGTCTCGGCCTGCCTGATCGCGATTATTATCTGAAGAGCGACGCACCGATCGTCGCCGCGCGCAAGGCTTATGCCGATTATCTCACGCTGCTGCTGACGCTCACCGCTGAGCCCAATGCCGCCGCGCGCGCGGCGGCGATCGTCGCCTTCGAAACCAGCCTGGCGCAGATCCAATGGACCCGGATTGACAGCCGCAATTCGGACAAGACGTACAATGTCTGGACGCGCGTCGATTTCGAGAAGAATGCGCCGGGCTTCGACTGGAACGCCTATCTCGGCGCCGCGGGGCTTAACAACGACAATCATTATCTGGTCAGCCAGCCGAGTGCGATCATCGCTTCGGCTCGCCTGATCGCCGATGCGCCCTTGCCGTTGCTTCGCGACTATCTGCTCGTCCACACGATCGATGATGCAGCGCCGTGGCTCTCGCGCCGTTTCGTCGACGCCAATTTTGCGTTCCACGGTACGACGCTGTCGGGGACGCCGCAGATCCAGGCGCGCTGGAAACGCGGGGTCGATCTCGTCAAGAATGCGATGGGGGAGGATATCGGCCGCACCTACGTCGCGCGCTATTTTCCGCCCGAAACGAAGGCGGCCGCCGATCAGCTCGTCCGCAACCTCATCGCTGCAATGGACCGGCGGTTGCAGGCGCTTGCGTGGATGGATCCTGCCACGCGTGAACAGGCCCGCGCCAAGCTCGCCGCCTTCACGCCGAAGATCGGATATCCCGAAAAGTGGCGCGATTATGCCAGCCTGTCGATCGTGCGCGGCGATCTTTATGGCAATGTGAAGCGCTCGAACGCATTCAGCTGGCAATATGATCTCGATCAGCTGGGCAAGCCCGCCGATCGCCGCGAATGGGGCATGACCCCGATGGAAATCAATGCTTATGCCAACCCCGTGTGGAACGAAATCGTTTTTCCAGCCGCCATTTTGCAGCCGCCTTTCTTCGATCCGCATGCCGATCCCGCGGTCAATTATGGCGGGATCGGCGCCGTGATCGGCCACGAGCTGAGCCATCATTTCGATGATCAGGGCCGCAAATATGATAAAACCGGGCGCCTTGCCGATTGGTGGACTCCGCAGGATATCACCCGCTTCACAGCGCTCACCGATCGCCTGGTCAAGCAATATGACACCTATGAACCGCTGCCGGGGCTGCATGTCCAGGGCGCCCTTACCCTGGGCGAGAACATGGCTGATCTCGCCGGTTTGACCGTTGCTTATGATGCCTATCACGCCTCGCTGAACGGCAAGACGGCGCCAGTGATCGACGGTTTCACCGGCGATCAGCGCTTCTATCTCGGGTGGGCGCAAGTGTGGCGGCGCAGCTATCGCGAGGCCAATCTGCGCCAGCGGCTGCTCACCGATCCGCATTCGCCGTCGGTCCAGCGCACCTGGATCGTGCGCAACCTTGCGCCTTGGTACGATGCCTTTAAACCCTCCCCCACCGCGAAAATGTATCTCGCGCCCGACCAGCGCGTTC
>DATMIP010000350.1:0-14569 GCA_035554515.1 Sphingomonas sp.
TGAGCCTGGTCGCCGACGGCACGCTTTCGGGCACGCTCGCCAAGCAGGTCTTCGAGATCATGCTCGAGACCGGGGACGATCCGTCGAAGATCGTCGAGGAACGCGGGCTCAAACAGACCAGCGACACCGGCGCGATCGAGGTGGAGATCGCCAAGGTGATGGACGCCAACGCCGACAAGGTCGCCGAATATCGCGGCGGCAAGGATAAGCTCTTCGGCTTCTTCGTCGGCCAGACGATGAAGGCGATGGCCGGCAAGGCCAATCCGGCGGTGGTCAACGAACTGCTGAAGAAGGCGCTCGACAACTGAACTTCGGACGCGCGGGTATCGGCCGGAGCGATCCCTCCAAGGAAAGGTGCCGGACGCTTGTCAGCGTTGTGCGGTCCTTTGGTCCCGCCAGCGGCCCACCCACGGACGAACCCGGCGAAGAACCTGTTCGTAACAGAACCACGTAACGACGCCGAGCGCGATCCCCAGGGAGATCCGCAATATGTCGATCGGCCAGTCCGCCGTCGCGCTATGGATCGGCGCCCGCCCATGCATCATGTAGATGAAGATGCTGGACGAACCGATCACGGTGATCAGCGGCAGCAGGAATGTCGGCAGCGCAATCTTGCGGACCCACAACAGGATCATCGTCCCGCCCACCACGGCAACCAGGCGGGGCGGGTCGCTGCCATACATGAGGCTGGCCATTCCCAGCGCAACCATCGCCAGCAGTATCCGCCGCCCCTGCGTCGTCGCATGGTTGATCGCGAGTCCGAGCACGAACAGCCATAGCTGCCAGCTCGTCTCCCGCCCGCTATTGTCCAGGATGTCGCGCAGCCAGACATAGTGGACGATGGCGAGCAGGCACGCGGCGGCCAACGCGACGAAGCTGAAAGCGAAGGGCGAGTCGCGCCAAAGCCTGCGTATTGCGGGAATGAGGCTGACGGCCGCGAATATCAGGATCGCCTGCAGCAGGACCTGGACGAACCATGTTTCGAACGGTGTCGATACGGGCCGGTCGAGCACGTTGTTCACCAGCAGCAATTCGGGCAGCGAGATATTCCGCTTGGCGACGAAGAAGCCCAACAGGATAATCCAATAGGGCAGAAGCACGTTGAGCCCGAACGTGCCAAATACCTTGCCATAACGCTGTTCGATCAGGTCGGTCCGCGAAAAGCGGCCGAAATTCTGGCCCGCCACGATCAGCAGCAGCGCGGCGCCGCCGCGCACGGCGCCTTCGCCGGCATGGTGGGCCACGATCATGATCGGCGCGATTGCGCGGACGAGGATGCCGGCCTCCACCCTGGCCCAGTTGCGGCCGCCTCCGGCTTTGGCGCCGCGCGCGAGTTCGGCGATCGACATCGCTTCCCATTGTTCGGGCAGGGTGCCGGTAATTTCCTCCACGCCGAGCGAAACGGTGATGTAGCTGAGCGAATCGCCGTTGAGCGACAGAAAGCTGTCTTGCCCGGTAATGGCCCGGCCAGGAAAAGTGCGCGCGAACATGCGCTGGAGACTTTCCTCTGCCGAACCGCCGATGGCGGGGCCATCATCCGCGCTCGCCGGGCGCTCGGCATGGAGTTGCGAGAGCAGGCGGCGCTGAACCTTACCGGTTTCCGTGCGCGGCAATTGGTCTATCGCCCAGATGGTGATGTCGGTCGCCGAAAGGCCGAACTCGTCCGCCAGGCCTTCGGCCACGACCCGCAGCGCAGCACCATCAAGGTCGGGCAGATGCGCGATGAGGAGCGCCTCGCCCCGAATCGGGTCCGCGCGCGATGCGACGGCGATCTGGCCGGTTTCCGCGCCCGATAGCTCCAGCATCCGCTGCTCGAAAAAGTCGGCGGGGACCTTCACCCCGCTGACATTGATCAGATCATCGGCCCGGCCGAGAAAATAGAGCGCGCCGTCGCGCATTTCGCCCAGATCGGATGTCCGTAACCAGCCGTCCGCCCCTGCGGCGGGTATGATCCCTTCGGGCGTAATCACGCCATCGGCAAGGTGCGGTCCGCGAATGCAGATGTGGCCCGTATCGTCGATCCGGACCTCGGTCCGGCCGGTGGCGCGCCCTACGCTCGCGAGCTCGTCGGGCGGGGCGCCGTCGATGCGCAGAAACGTGGTTCTCGACGCCTCGGTAAGACCATAATGCTGAATGATGCGCGCGTTTGGAAAGATCGCGGCGATCGCTGCCTTTTCCTCCGCGCTCATCGACTGGCTACCGATTTCCAGCCAGCGCAACTGGCCGCCCGCTTGTACCAGAAGGGCACGCTGCTGGATCAGCAGGCGGAGCAACGTCGGCACCGCGGACAGAGCATTGACCTCGCCCGCGCCGAGCATGCGCGCGAACTCGTCGATCCGAAAGCCGCGCTCGGGCAGGAATGTCTCGCCCCCCGCTGCGGCGACGGCGCGCACCCGGCCCAGCCCGAACGAATAAGTGATCGGGACACCGACATATTCGCGCACCGATCGATCGAGCCCCATCACGTCGATCAATCGCTGGCATGTATCGGAAATCGCTCGCCGGCTGATCAGGATCGGCTTGGGCGTTCCGGTGGTACCCGACGAAAAGCTGATCTGCGCCGGCGCCGGATCATCATCGAGCGCCAGCACGGCGCGAAACCAGCCGCCGCCGGCTTCGATCGGGATGATCCGTTCGGGCGCCGACCCGGGCAGGGCAGCCGTCGTTGCGGGATCGAGCGGCACGAATATCTTTCGCTCGTTCCAGGCCGCCATCATGGCGTGGGCATAAGCGAGCGAGCTGACCTTCTGGACCGCTGCCAAATCGCTGCTCACGACGTCGATGCCCCCACGACGATACCAACTGATACCGACGCCCTACGGATCGCGGGAGATTGGCGCAACCAGCGATCGTTACGGGCGCCGCGCAGCAGTCACGCAAAGACTCTCCGGCCGGGTAGATTGCCTCGAAGCGCCGGCCACGTCGCCACCAACCAGGCTGAACAGCTCAGCAACGCCGCCATTCCCAGCATGGTGAGCTGGAGCCGGTCGTGCGGCGCGGCCGCGACGCCCGGAATGTGGAGCAGCAGCACGAAGGACGACATCATCAGCGCCTCGATCGTCGCGGCG
Source organism: Sphingomonas sp. (assembly GCA_035554515.1). Classification (GTDB taxonomy): domain Bacteria; phylum Pseudomonadota; class Alphaproteobacteria; order Sphingomonadales; family Sphingomonadaceae; genus Sphingomonas_I. Next base: position 3,069 of record DATMIP010000350.1, read on the forward strand.
GCGCGGACGCGCACGCCGATCAGCAGGCAGATTCCCGTCAGCGCGTGAATCGCGCCGGTGAGATAGGCGATGCCAAGCCGTTGCGGCAGCCAGGCCGGAACCATCTGTGCGGTGAAATCGGCATAGACGAAGTGCGACAGGCCGAAGACCAGCATGCAAAGGCCGAACAGGACGCGATGCGCCGCTGCGCGCGGCGGGCTGTCGAACCAGCCGGTCAAGGCCGCGAGGCCCAGCGCGCAGAAGGAGGCTTCCGCCACGCCGAGCAATGCGCCGACGTCGCGTGCCACCAACAGATGCGGCAGATGCAGCGCGAGCGTCCAGAGGCCAATCCAGCCCGCCCCCAGTGCCGCGCCGCGGGCGCGCTGCCCCGGGACGAGAATTCCAATTCCGCTCACGATGAGGATGGCCCCGGAAAGATAAGCGAAAGCTGCTTTCCAGCTGACCCCCTCGGGCACCGGCTGCCAGGTCATCAAGCTATCGCGATAGACGATATTGAGCACGCCAAGCGCCATCAGCACCAACGCCGCGGCCACCGCCGCCATTGGACGTAGTTTTTCCATCTCGCCCCTCTCCAATGTTATGGAGGCATAATAGCTTATCCCGCGATACCCGTCATTGATGGCGACAGCCGGTGGTCGACGTTCGAAACTCTGGTCCTGATCTATATTTTTTTCCGGCTCCGCCCGCGGCGGCGGCGGCCTGGTCGCCCGGACTATCCTCGACGCTTTCGCGGCCGGGATCGTCGGGCGGGGTAACTTGTTCAGGCGAATCGGACGGGCCTGAAGGATCGGAATCGGGGTGCGCGTCGGGATGGCTGGCCATGATGCTCTCCTTGTCTGCGCATCAACGAACCCGGCCGCGCCGGGCTCCCCCACCGGCTTGCCCTCGCGGCCTCGCTGCTATAAGCGCCCCGCTTCCGAAGAGTGTCCCGCGGGCGTGGCGGAACTGGTAGACGCGCTGGATTTAGGTTCCAGTATCGCAAGATGTGGGGGTTCGAGTCCCTTCGCCCGCACCAGCTCAACCGAACCGCAGACCACCATCATTCAGGGCTTTGAGTAGCGATCATGCAGACTGTCGAGACGTTGAACGAGGGCCTCCGCCGCTCCTACAAGCTCACCATTCCCGCGACCGATATCGCGGCGAAGGTCGATGCCGAGGTGAAGCGCGCCGCGCCGACCATCCGCATGCCCGGCTTTCGCCCGGGGAAGGTTCCGCCGAACCTCATCAAGAAGATGCACGGGCCGGCGCTTGAGCGCGACGCGCTCAACACCGCTGTCCAGGAAGGCATCCAGACGCTGATCGCCGAGCAGGGTCTGCGCCCCGCCATGCAGCCGCAGGTCGAACTCGACGAGGAATATGCCGCAGGCAAGGATGTCGAGGTCAACGTCGCGCTCGAAGTGCTGCCGGCCGTGCCCGCGCCCTCGATCGAAGGGTTGAAGCTCGAACGCCTCACCGCGACGCCTACCGACGAGGAAGTCCAGGAACAGATTGCGCGCTTCGCGTCCCAGCAGAAGAGTTTCACCTCCGCGCCCGAAGGGCATCCTGCGATCGAAGGCGATCAGGTAATCGTCGATTTCGTGGGCAAGACCGAAGACGGCGTCGCCTTTCCCGGCGGCACCGGCGAGGACATGGCGGTCGAACTGGGTTCAGGCCGCCTGATCCCCGGCTTCGAGGCGCAGCTGGAGGGCGTCAAGGTCGGTGACAGCCGGACGCTCAAGGTCAAATTCCCGGCCGATTACGGCGAGAAGAGCCTGGCCGGCAAGCCGGCGACCTTCGACGTCGTCGTCAAGGACGTGAAGGTCGCGGGCGAAGCGACGATCGATGACGAATTCGCCAAGGGCATCGGCATTGAGAGCCTGGACAAGCTCAAGGAATTGTTTCGCGGTCAGATCGAGCAGGAGCTCAACGGCCTCACCCGCACGCACATGAAGCGCAAGCTGCTGGATCAACTCGCCGGCGATCATGATTTTCCCGTGCCGCCATCGATGGTGGAAGCCGAATTCGAGCAGATCTGGCGCCAGCTCGAGCATGAGGCGAGCCACGAGGAAGATCCCGCGGCGGCGCTTGCCGAGATGGAAAAGGACCGCGCCGATTATCACGCGATCGCCGAACGCCGCGTGCGCCTGGGTCTGTTGCTCTCCGAAATTGGTCGTCAGCATAATGTCGAGGTGACCAACCAGGAAATGCAGATGCTCGCCAATCAGGCGGCGCAGCAATATGCCCCCAAGGATCGCCAGCGGTTCATCGAATATATCCAGTCGGACCCAGTCGCCGCCGCGCAGATCCGCGCGCCGCTCTATGAGGACAAGGTCGTCGATTTCCTGTTCGATCGCGCCGAAATCAGCGATCGTACGGCCACCCGCGCCGAGCTCGAGGCCGCGATCGAGGCCGAGGATGACGGCAGCCCGGCAGGCCATGTCCATGGCCCCGATTGCGGGCACGACCATCACGACCACGATCATGCGCCCAAGAAGAAGGCGGCCCCCAAGAAGGCCGCGGCTCCCGTGGCCGAGGGGGAGGAAGCCCCCGCTCCTGCCAGGAAGCCGGCGGCGAAGAAGGCCGCTGCCGTCGCCGACGAGGCCCCCGCCCCCAAGCCCGCCAAGGCGAAAAAGGCTGCCGAACCGGCCGAGGTGACGGCGGAAGCGAAGGCTCCGGCCAGGAAAGCCGCGCCAAAGAAGGCGAAGGTCTGAGTAACGCGCCAACCCTCTCCCCTTGGGGGAGAGGGCGCGGTAAAGCCCGCGCATGAACCCGCGCGTCGCCGTCATCCTGCCATGCTACAATGAGGAGGCGGCGATCGGTGCGACCGTTGCCGGGTTCCGCATGGCCTTGCCCGACGCCACGATCTACGTGTTCGACAATAATAGCCGCGACGGAACGATCGAGGCGGCGAGCGCCGCCGGCGCAATCGTGCGGCGCGAGCCGATGCAGGGCAAGGGTCATGTCGTGCGCCGGATGTTCGCGGATATCGACGCCGACATCTATGTGATGGCCGATGGCGACGCGACCTATGATGCCACGGCCGCCCCGGCGATGATCGCGCGGCTGATCGACGACCAGCTCGACATGGTGGTGGGAGCGCGCGCGAGCGAGATCGACGCCGCCTATCGCCGCGGCCACCGGCTCGGCAACCGCCTGCTGACGGGAATCCTGGCGCGCCTGTTCGGGCGCACGTTCAGCGACATATTGTCGGGCTATCGTGTCTTCTCGCGCCGCTTCGTGAAAAGCTTTCCGATTCTCTCGGCAGGCTTTGAAATCGAGACCGAGATCAGCGTTCACGCGCTCGAACTGCGCATGCCGGTCGCCGAGATCGTCACCCAATATGGCGCACGGCTGGCGGGATCGGCGTCGAAGCTATCCACCTACCGCGACGGCTGGCGCATCCTGGGAACGATCCTCACCCTTTTCCGGATCGAACGGCCGGTTCTCTATTTCGGCTCGTTGGGGGCATTGCTCGGCACGCTCGCCCTGATCCTCGCCGAGCCGTTGATCGTGACCTACGCGAATACCGGCCTGGTTCCGCGCTTTCCCACCGCGATCCTCGCCACGGGGCTGGTGATCGTGGCCTTCCTCTGCTTTTTCACCGGCCTGATTCTCGACACCGTTGTGCGCGGACGGCGCGAGGTCAGGCGCCTCGCCTACCTCGCCCTCCCGCCGGTTTGCCAGGCTTGAACTCCCTGGCGGATGCCCCACTGGCGATTTTTGTTGCTTTGCAGCATAGTACCGGCTTGAGACCGAATCCCGTGCTCTCACCGATCCAGGATGTTCGATGGCCGACGCAAGCATGACCTATCTCCTGCCCGCCGAGCTTTCGATCATCGTCCCGACGTTCAACGAATCGAAGAATGTCGAGCTCCTCGCCGAGGCGGTCGCCGCGGCGCTGCCTGGCGTGCGCTGGGAAATGATCTACGTCGATGACAATTCGCCCGACGGGACATCGGAAAAGGTGCGCGGGATGGCGCTGCGCGATCCGCGCATCCGGGTGATCCATCGTCACAATCGCCGCGGGCTCGCGACCGCGTGCATCGAGGGCATCCTCGCCAGCGCCGCACCTTATACCGCCGTGATGGATTCGGACCTGCAGCATGACGAACGAATTCTCGGCGCCATGCTCGATCGCATCCGGCAGGGCGACGTCGATCTGGTGGTCGGCAGCCGCTATACCGAGGGCGGCGGCATGGGCGACTGGAACCGCAAGCGCGTGATGGCGAGCAAGATCGCCACGCGGCTGGCGGTGAAGCTGACGCGGACCCCGATCAGCGATCCGATGAGCGGCTTCTTCATGATCCGGCGCGACGCCTTCCTCCGCTCCCTGCCCAATCTGTCCTCGGTCGGTTTCAAGATCCTGCTCGACATTGCGGCGAGCGCGCCCGAGCCGCTGCGCGTGGCCGAAGTGCCGTTCACCTTCCGCACGCGGCAGCATGGCGAGAGCAAGCTCGATAGCCTCGTGCTGTGGGAATATCTCCAGCTTATCCTCGACAAGGCCTTTGGCCACCTCATTCCGGCGCGCTTCATGAGCTTTGCGCTGGTCGGCGGCTTCGGCGTGTTCGTCCACTTCCTGATCCTGACGATCATGTTCAAGGCGGCGGGCGCAACGTTTGGCGTGGCGCAGGCGACCGCGAGCGTCATTTCGATCTCGAACAATTTCTTCCTGAACAACGCGCTGACCTATCGCGATCAAAGGCTGAAGGGCCGCGCGCTCTTCTTTGGCTGGGTGACATTCAACCTGGTATGCGCGACCGGCGCCGCCGCCAATATCGGCGTCGCCGACTGGCTGTTCGAAGGCAAGATCAACTGGATATTCTCGGCGATCGCCGGCGTGATGGTGAGCGTCGTCTGGAACTATGCGATGTCCTCGCTCTTCACGTGGCGGCGCCGATGACGAGCGCTCCGGCCGCCATTGCTGCGCCGCGTCAATGGCGTTAGGATTTTGGTTTCAGGCGTTTCCAGGCCGCGTTGCTCAAGGGGATCAGGTGCATGGCCAGCGCGGCGCGAGCCATTGACGGGCGCTCCTTGAAGAGCGGGCTGCGCCACCTGCTTTGCATGATCGCGTTGATGTGGGCCCCGTTGGTGAACGGGCAGCCTTTCTTCTTTCCCGACACGACATCCTATGTTCGGGCGGCCGATCTCGCAATGTACATGGCGTCAAGCGGTCGCATTTCCACCGCGTGGACGGCGCGTTACGCCAAAGGCCTGCATCATCCCGGGAAAACGCCGGCGGCCACGGACCACAAGAGCAAGCTGGTCGGTAACGACGTATCGTCGGGCAACATCATGGCAGGCCGATCTCCCTATATCGGCGCGCTGCTTTATTTGAGCTATGTCACGAGCAATTTCTGGCTGTTTGTATTTGCGCAGGCGGCGATCGCCTATGCATTGATCCGGCTGGTCCTGCGGCGCTTTGGACTGTCTGATGAAACGACAATCGTAGGCGTGGTGCTCTTCCTGTCGGCCACGACCAGCCTGCCCTATTTTAACGGGCTTTTATTGGCCGATGCGCTCGCGGGTTTCGGAATATTGTCCTATATCCTGCTGGCCACCGATCGGGGCACGCTCAGGCGCTGGGAGATCATCTTCCTCGCGCTGGTCCTGCTGGCGTCGGTCACCGCGCATATGACGCATATATTGATGCTGCTCGGCATGTTCGCTTTTCTCATCCTGCTGCGGCTGTTGCGATGGACAAATGTGTCGCGCCTTGCGCTGTGGACGGGGATCGGGGGCGTAGCGTTGGGTTTTGCGTCGCTGATGGTGACGTCGTTCATGATCGAACGCGTTTTCAAAAAGCCGCCTCAACTCGTCCCGCTCATGACGGCGCGCTTCATCGAGGACGGGCCGGGCGGCGATTTCATCCGGGCGGGCTGTCCCGGATCGGATTTTGCGGTTTGCCATAGGCCGGTCGATCGCATGACCTCGGCGGAATTCCTGTGGTCCAAGGACAGGAATGGCGCTGGCTTCCTCGCCGCCTCGCCCGAAGACAGGGCGCGGATGTCGGCGGAGGATACGAGGTTCGCGCTTGCCGTGTGGAAAGCCTATCCCGCACGCCAGACGGGCATGATCATCTACAACAGCCTGCTGCAGATGGTCGATTTCTCCTATGAAGGCCTCAACAAGGGCTGCTTTGCCGAGGCGGATTGCTGGTCGTCGCTGCCTCCCAATGTGCGCGATCAACTGCGGCACAGCGTGGGCGGGCGCAATTTGTGGCCAAGCCGCGCCATGAACCTGATCCTCTATGTCGTGGTGGGCCTGTCGGTGGTCGTCATCGCCGCGGGGCTGCCCGCTTTGTGGCGCCGCACGCCGGCCTTGGCGAAGGATATGACGATCTGGCTGGCCCTCGCCTTCGTCGCGATGCTGATTTGCGACATTCTGGGCGGGGCGGTGTCGGAGCCACAATATCGCTACCAGGGCCGCATCATCTGGCTGGTGCCGTTTTTCGCCGCGATCATCGCGCTGCTGGACCGGCGCGCTTCGCGCCTCCTCCGGCCGGCATCTTCGCACGGCGCCGGCACGCCAATCACCTGAGCCCCCTTGCGGCCTTGCCGGTCAAGGCCGATGTTAGGCGCTCAAGCAACAAGGACCGACCCATGACCGACCACGCCGACATCACCGCAGGGCTCGTGCCGATCGTCATCGAGCAATCCACCCGCGGCGAGCGCAGCTTCGATATCTATTCGCGCCTGCTGCGGGAGCGTATCGTATTCGTCACGGGCCAGGTCGAGGATCACATGGCCTCCCTGATCACCGCCCAGCTTCTCTTCCTCGAGTCCGAAAACCCGAAGAAGGATATCTACATGTATATCAACTCGCCGGGCGGGGTGGTGACGGCGGGCCTCGCGATCCATGACACGATGCAATATATCCGGCCGCGCGTCGGCACGGTCTGCATCGGCCAGGCCGCGTCGATGGGCAGTTTCCTGCTGGCGGCGGGGGAGCCCGGGATGCGCGTTGCGCTCACCAACAGCCGCATCATGGTGCATCAGCCCTCGGGCGGCGCGCAGGGCATGGCGGCGGATATCGAGATTCAGGCGCGCGAAATATTGCGCATGCGCCACGCGCTCAACCTGCTCTATTCCAAATATACCGGCAAATCGATCGAGGAGATCGAGCACGCGATGGACCGCGACAAGTTCCTCGAGGCCGATGAGGCCAAGGCGTTCGGCATCATCGACGAGGTGTTCGACAAGCGGCCGGCACCGACCGAGGAAGTCGCCCAGGCGGCGTGAGCCGCCCTCCGGTCGCGTCGTCGGCACAGCTCACGGCGTCGGAGTCTGACGACATTTGTCGTACCTGATTTGTCATTGCGAGGAGCGCAGCGACGAAGCTATCCAGCCTCGACGCTGCACCTCGCCATTGTCTGAATTGATGACGGTTCAGCCAAAGATCATCATGCTGCAGGAACCCCCGCCTGCTGGCATGACGGGAATGTTCGCGCAACGCCATCACTGAGGTGATGACCTTTCAGCCAAAGGCGATCATACCCTGGGCACGGCGCGCGACCCGCAGGCATTCCCTCCCTTGTAGGCTGGTGCGGTGTCGGCCTATGGAATGATGCTGGCCGGTGTTTGGGGGCTCGAATGCAGCTTTGGGTACGTCGCAACAGCGGTCGCACATGGGTCGCGCTGGTCATCATGCTGGTGGCCAGCCTCATGCTGATGTTGCCCGGTCTGGTCTCGCAGCATGCCTTGAGCGGCGATTCGCACATCCATATCCGCTGGCAGGCGCAATATGGGACGCTGGTCTGGGCGAGCACGCCTTATCCGCGCTGGCTGCCCGATATGAATGCAAGCTTCGGCAGCCCTGCTTTCTTTTTCTATCCGCCGCTGCTGCAATGGGTCGGCGCGCTGTTTGCGCCCCTGCTCCCCGGACCGGGTCACGCGATGATCCGCACTGCTTTCGCTCTGTGGCTGCTTTCGGCCGCCGGCGGGCTGGGGACATGGCTCTGGCTTCGCGCGCTCGGTGCGAGTGCGGGCGCTGCGATGGTGGGCGCGCTCATCTATCTGGTGTTCCCCTATCGCGCCTATTTTGACATCTACCAGCGCGGCGCGCTTCCCGAACTCGCCGGGATTTCGGTCATGCCGTGGCTGCTCTGCATGGCACAGCGGCTGAAGAACGGCAGCCCTGCGGCCTGGGGAGCATATGCGCTCAGCGTCGGCGTGATCCTGTACAGCCACCTCCCGGCGGCCGAAATGGGGCTGCTGTTCGCGAGCTGCTACATATTGATACTGGCTGACCGCAACGACTGGTTCCGTTTCCTGCTGCGTGCAGGGACGGCCACCATCGCGGGCTTCATGATCGGCGCGCTGTGTATTGCCCCCGCGCTCAGTCTGCTGCGCTTCATCCCCAAACCCGGAAACATGTGGGGCAACCGCAATCAACCGATGCATTGGCTTCTGTTCTCGCATGAGAAATGGTTAGATCCGGGTGTCCACATCGTCGTTGTCGCCTTGTGCCTGCTGAGCGTCGCCATGATGATCGTTTTCGCGCCGCTTACGCTGCGTGCCGAGCCCTCTCGGCCGCGCCTGAAGATTGCATGGTTCCTGATGGCGAGCATCGCGGTGGTGCTGCTGCTCAACAGTGCGCCCTCACGCGCCTTCTGGGAGTTGCAGACGCCGCTCAGCCGCATCCAATTCCCCTTCCGGTTGCTGTCGCTGACGATTCTGGCCTTCGCCGGACTGGGCGGACTGGCGTTCGATCGGCTTTCGGGGACGAGTGGACGCATGGCCGCGATCGGCCGGCTGGTGGTGGCGGCATCGGTGCCAGGACTGTTGCTGGTCGATATCGCGCTCTTCGGCGTGCATGTCTGGCATAGCCGCGATCATCTGCCGCCCGATAATCGCGAGATACTCGAGCGGACCACCGACACCGGCGAATATGTAATCGGCGAGCTGCGCGTGGTCGGCCCGCGCTTTCGCAATGCGCGGTACAGCACGACGCAAGGCGACGTGCACGCCGTGCCGACCGGCTGGGATTCGCGCTTCCTGTCGTTCGAAACGAGCGCATTAGCGCCGGGCCGGATCGCCATCCGTCAGTTTGCCTTTACAGGCTGGACATGCCGCATCGACGGCGGCCCATGGCAGCCGCCAATTACCGATCCATATCCGGTAAACCTCCCCCTCTGCGATATTCCGGCCGGCCGCCATCGGCTGGACGTCAGCCTACCGGCGACCATCGCCGAACGGGCTGGCGGGATCGCGACGTTGCTGGGACTATTGCTGGCGTTCGGGAATATCCTGCTGTCGCGCTTCCGATCGACCGCAAGGAATGAAGCGCCGCGCCGCACCTGAACCAGCCGGACCTGCGCGGCCGATCGCGTTTTTTACGATGTCGCCGGTTCCAGCCGGGGTTTTTCAAGAGCAAGACCGCGCGCGCTGAGCCTCCGGCCAAGCGCGATCATCGGCCGTTCGATCATATAATAACTGGTGATCGCGAGGACGACGGGCAGGATCAGCGCCAGCGGAAAATCCTGCAACCGGCCCAGCCGGCGCGGCCCTTCGACCAGGAACAACATCTGCCAGATATAGAGGCTGTACGAAAGCCGGCCCACGAAGCGCAGCGGCGCGGTCTCGAGCAGACGGCCGAGACGCCCGTCCGAATGGCGAACCGTATGGACGATGAGCAACGGCAGGATTGCCGCCGCGATCGTACGGTGGTCGGCCTGCCCCTGCGTCAGGGCCATCGCGAGCGCGGCGGCGGCAAAAAACAGCGCCACAGCACGGGGAGCGAGCAACCGGTCGAGCAGCGGCCGCGCCGCGGGCCATGCCCACAGCTGCGCGAAAATCGATCCCCACAGCAGGGCGTCCACCCTGTTTTCGGTCCTGAATTGGGCGAGCGAGCCGAAGACGTCGCGATGTGCGAGCTCATAGGCGCGTGTGGCAATACACAGCGCGATCAGCGCGACCGATAAGATCAGCAACACTTGGCGCCGCCGACTGAGGAGCAGGAGCAGGCACGGGATCACCGCATAGAAATGCTCTTCGATCGACAGCGACCAGAAATGCCCCGTATACCACGAGCCGCTCATGTAATTTCGCGCAAAGGCGAGCGATCCCGCGACTTCGCGTCCCGTCACGGGGAGAATATTCCCGAAACCGAGCGCGGCGATCGTCAGCAGATAGATCGCCATCGGCGGGATGATCCGGAAGACGCGCCGGATATAGAAGCCCTTCAGATCGATCGTGCCGCGTTTGTCGCGCTCGCGCAGCAGAAGCAGCGTGATCAGGAAGCCACTCAGCGCGAAAAATACGTCGACGCCAAAGCCAGTCTTCTTCAACGCGGCGGCGGCGATCCTCCCGGCTGAAAAGCCGCTGTTGATCAGCATCGTCTGGCAATGCGCGCCGATGACGAGAATGATGGCGATCGCCCGCCAGCCATCAAGCGTGGGGATGTAGCCATGGCCATTGCGCGGCCGCGGCGATGCTTCCAAACTCATGCCACCAATACCCGCCCCGAACAGGGTTCGGCCCTAGCCGAAACGAAACTTTTGCTCAACTCGCAAGCCGATGCGGGAAGCGTGGCCAATTTCGCCATCGAGAAGAAACGACGGGGAGAAGCGCGGACGGGAGCGGCCGCGGACCCGGCGGCCGCCAGATCACGACGGCGACGGCCGCCATGCCCCTCAAATATCGAGCGGGGACGAACTGCGACGGTATGGTTCTATCTCGTTTTACAGAGCGAGAGCTGCTATTGACGCGATGGGCGTTCGGCGGGGGCTGAGTCGCATGGTTGACGCGGAACAAGCGAGAGCTTCGCACGCCGATCGCTATTACCTCTTGGACGGAATGCGAGGTATCGCTGCTATTTTGGTGGCGCTGATGCACTTCAGCTCCAGCTTCGGGGGGCGGCACAATCTGATCGCACCGCATGCCTACAGCGCGGTCGACTTCTTTTTCGCTCTCAGTGGGCTGGTGATCGCCCGTGCCTATGAGCGCAGGCTTCGGTCGGGCATGACTTTTCGCACTTTCTTGGAAGTGCGTGTGGTTCGCCTTTACCCGCTTTTCCTTGTTGGGCTCCTACTCGGGCTGGGAAAGGAGATCGTCGGGCTCGCCATGCATCGGCCAGAGGCATTGCCGCCGGTCGAGGTTGCATTTGCCGTGCCCTTCAATTCGGTGATGCTTCCTGACTTTTCGGGCCGGATCGCCACCTTGAACGGACCGAGTTGGACGCTGACCCTCGAATTGCTCGTGAACATCGCGTTCGCCCTGATCCTGTATCGCTTGTCGGTCCGATCTCTGCGCGTCGGCATTCTACTATCGGGTGTGGTACTCCTGGCTGCAATCCTGAGCTATGGAACTGGTGACATCGGATGGAGAGTGGCCACTTTTCCTGGCGGGCTCGCACGCATATCGTTCGGCTTCATGGTAGGCATGATGGTTGGCAGGACGGCGCCTGATAACGCGCGCCCGTCCGCCCTCTCGCTGCTGCTCCTGCTTCCCCTGCTGGCTCTACTGCTGCGTCCCCCGACCGGTGTGCGCCTGGCCTATGACCTGACGCTGGATCTGCTCCTGTTC
>DATMIP010000351.1:0-27791 GCA_035554515.1 Sphingomonas sp.
CTCGTTGAGCATGGCGCGCGCGCGGCCCTGGCGGTCGCCACCGTCGAGGCCGAGCAGGACATTGTCGAGCACGCGTAGCCAGGGGAGCAAGCGGGCGTCCTGGAAGACGGTGGAGGTGCGATGGGGAAGCGTGATATCGCCCGATCCCTCGGCCTCATGATCTATTCCGGCGAGCGCGCGCAGCAGGGTGCTCTTGCCCGATCCGCTCCGTCCGAGCAGCGCGACGAATTCGCCCCGGGCGATATCGAGGTCGACGCCGTTGAGCACGCCCTTCAGCGTGAACCGGCGCACGACATTGCGGAGCGAGACGACCACGCTCATCGCGCGAGCGTCCGGCGCCATGAGAGCAGTCGCCGCTCGGCCGCACGGATCGCGCCATCGGTAGAGAAACCGAGCAAGGCGTAGACGACCAGCCCGACCAACATCACGTCCGTCTGGGCATAATTGCGTGCGAGCGTAACCATATAGCCGATCCCGCTGGTCGCGTTGAGCTGCTCCACCACAACCAGCGCCAGCCATGCCGCTGTGGCTCCGAAACGCAGGCCGAGCAGAAAGCCGGGGAGCGCGCCGGGAATAACGATGCGGCCAAGAAATTGCGCGCGGCCAAGGCCAAGGGTTTCTGCCAGCTCGACATAACGCAGGTCGATCGCAAGCAGCGCGCTGTGCGTCTGGATGTAGATCGGGAAGAAGGCAGCGACCGCGATTACCGCAACCTTCATGGGCTCGCCGATTCCGAACCACAGTATCATGAAGGGGATGAGCGCCAATATGGGAATGCCGCGCTTGAGCTGCACCACACCATCAATGACATAGCCGCCCAGAAGCGTCAGCCCGCTGACCAGCGCCAGCGTCACGCCCGCAATGCCGCCCACCAGCAGCCCGGACGCGGCGCGGGCGGCGGACACCTCCAGATTGCCCTGCAACCGCCCTTCGCGCAGCAGATCGGCGCCCGTGGTTACGGCCGTCCAGGGTCCCGGCAAGATCCGCGGATCGAGCCAGCCGGTGGCGGACAGGACCGCCCAATAAAGCAGCAGCAAAGCCGGGCCCAGCAAATGCCCGTAGCGCAACGGCCCGCCCGGTCCCAGGCGCCGGCGATCGGGCGCCGGACCAATCGCGGCCAGTATCGGCCGGGTAAAATCACTGTGGGCGTTCATGACGATTTTCCCTTGGCCGCATCGGCCGCAATCCGCTCGAAGCGCGGATCGAACAGGCTGTCGGCATCGATATGCGGGCGGCCCGCCTGCGGGCCCAACAGATCGATCGCGGCCTGTTCAACCCGGCGTGCGTGGCTCCAGTCGGCCGGCACGTCGAACTTGCCGGTGGCAGCGACGATCAGCCGTGCATCATCGATCGGCAATCCCTGGTGCGTGGCATAATAACCCTGCGCGAACGCTTCCGGATGGGCGTTGATCCACGCCTGCGCGCGTCCCCAGTAACTCGCATACAGGCGCAAGGCGGCCGCCTTGGCGGGGTCGGCCAACGCGCTTTCCGGGACATAGACATTGAGCACATCGTCGCGGAAGGGCGGGTGGCGCAGCAGGCGCGCCCCGTCGCGGCCGAACTTGCGCAAATAGCGTTCGGCGACAATCCCGGCCGCGAGCGGCGCGGCATCGACCTCGGCGCTGGCGAGCGCATTGGCATAAACGTCGCCGCCAATGCTGGAGGGCAGCTCGACCAGGGTCACGTCGGCCGGTTTCAAGCCGGCCGCGCGCAAAGTCTCCAATATGACGACCGCCTGCACCTGACTGGGACTGAATGCGATGCGCTTGCCCCTGAGATCGGCGATGCCGCGGATGTTCGCCCTGGGGGAGATGCCGAACACCCACGCCTGATGATGCGCGGGATCAGCATAGGTACGCAAAGCTACGATGCGAACGGGGATGCCCATCCAGGCGGCGTGGATCGGGGGCACGCTGGCGCCCAACCCTACGTCCAACGCTCCCGCGTGGAGCGCCTCGGTAACGTCGGGGCCACCCGTGACCTGCTCCCATTGGATGCGGAAGGGCAGATCCTTTTCCCAGCCGAGATGCTGGAAAACCCACTGCGTCACCGGATCGCCGATACGCAGGACTATGCCTGGCGGAATATGCGTTGGAAGTGGCCTGGTAACGTCAAGTTCGGACAATACGGCACCCGCACGGCGGGCGGGCGCGAAGGCGATCAGCAGCGCGATCGTGACGATCACGAACGCCGCGAGGCCGATCGCGCTCCTGTGCCGGACGAACGACGACCGGGCCGACGCCGCCTGGGGCATCAGCCGATCACGCCGAAGAGGTCGCCCTCGAGTGGGCGCGAGGTAAAGCCGTCGGGACCCTTGGGCAGATCGCCGGCGACGGTGATGCGCCGCACGGTGCGCGGGCCGACGAAGTGGGAATAATCGATCGGCCCGGCATGGGCGACCGCCTGATTGTCCCACACGACCAGACTGCCCGGACGCCAGTGGAAGCGCACCTGATATTCGGGGCGCTGCAGCTCGGAATAGAGCAGATCGAGCAGCGCCTGGCTCTCGCGTTCCTTCAGCCCGATAATGTGGCTGGTCGTTCCGGGGTTCAGGAATAGGAGCTTTTCGCCGGTTTCAGGGTGGATGCGGACCAGTGGATGGAGCGACGTGAAGGGCCCATTGGGAAGCCCGTCACGGCGCGGGCCGCGACGTTCGCTGTCGTAGCTGCTGGTGCGGTGGACTGCCTGCAACCCATCGATCAGGTCGCGGATCGGCCTGGACAATCCCTGATAGGCCTCGATCAGATTGGCGAACAAGGTATCGCCGCCATAGGCCGGGATCTCGACCCCGTAGAGGATCGAATAGCGGTTCGGATTGGCAACGAACGTGATGTCGATATGCCAGCCCTTGAAGTCCTGCGGCGGGATACGCCCCGGGGGCAAAGCGTCGTTGGCGGTGCGGCGCTCGCGATATTCCAGCACCGATCGCTCCCAGATTTCGGGATGATCTTCGAGCCCGTCGGCGATCGGATGGGCGGGCGTGAGCGGTCCGAAGACGCGTCCGAAAGCCTTTAATTGATCGTTGGAAAGCCCCTGATCGCGAAAGAAGACAACGCGCCAATCGTGCAACGCATTCTGGATTTCAACGGCGGTTTGCGCGTCGACCGGGCGCGAAAGATCGATCCCGGAAATCTCCGCACCGATGACCGGGGTGACGGGATCGACCTGGATGCGCGAATATTGCTGCCGGGGCTGCTGTAGCTGGGTGCTCATGGACGAGACCTTTCCGAGAGAGAGCGGAGTGTTCAGGCTAATTCGGGCTGACGCGGCACGAACTTCATCTGCTCGGGCGGGTAGCGATCACCGGCGGTGGCGCCGTGGGGGAAAGCCTCATCCAGCTCGGCGATCGTCCCGGCATCGAGCACGATCCCGCCGGCGGCGACATTGTCTTCCAGGTGGCTGACGTGCCGCGTGCCGGGGATCGGGAAGACATTTTTGCTCAGCACCCAGGCGAGACTGATCTGGGCGGGCGTGACATAGAGGCGCTCGGCGGCATCCTCGATGATGCGGCGGCGCCGCGCATTCGCCAGGATCGCCTCCTTCTGAAAACGGGGATGGATGAAGCGACGGTCGCCTTGCTCGCGCGGCACGCCACCCGCCAGGAAGCCGCGGCCAAGCGGGCTATAGGCGACAAAGGCGATACCCAGCGCGCGCACCGTCGGCAGGATTTCGGCCTCTACCTCACGCGTCCACAGCGAATATTCGCTCTGCAGCGCGGCGAGCGGAGTCACAGCATGGGCACGGCGGATTTGACCGGCGTCCGCTTCGGACACGCCGACCGCGCCGATCTTGCCCTCCGCCTGGAGTCGCCCAAGCTCGCCGACCGAATCCTCAATCGGCACCAGCGGATCGACGCGATGGAGATAATAGAGATCGATATGGTCGACGTTCAGCCTTTGCAGGCTGGCCTCGACCGCCTGACGCGCGCCGATGATTTCGTCGCTGTCGCCGCGGCGGTGCGTGAACTTGCTGGCAATGACGACGCGGTCGCGCCGATCGCCAAGCGCACGGCCGAGCAATTGTTCATTGTGGCCGTCGCCATAGCCGGTGGCGGTGTCGAACAGGCGAATGCCGAGCTCGGTGGCGCGGTGGATCGTGCGGATCGATTCCGCATCGTCCGCCTGCCCATAAACGTTGGACAGGCCCATTGCGCCGAAACCCTGCGTGCCGATGTCCAAGCTTCCCAAATTCGCCATGCGACCTCCTGCTGCATCTTCGGTCGCGCACAGGATTGCCGCCGATCCCGCCCGGGCGGCCACGCAGGAAAACTTTGCCCGTGCCTAGATTCCATAGTTACCCACTGGGGAAATAGGTAATCTAGCGGCGCAGCCCTGATTCAGAGGGAATGGCGCATGCGGCACTGTGTTTGGGGTACGGCTTCTTCGATCGCTGTCATAGCGCTCGTGCTGACAGGCACGGGCGCGGACGCGCAATCGGCGCAAACTCCGGTTGGGCAGGCTACGCTGCCGGTCGAGCTCGCCGACGCCGCTGCCGGCCCTGGCGCATCCACCCGACCGAGCTCCGCATCGGACGCCAATGACACACCCGAACTCCAGAACAGCCCCGATGTGGTCGTGACCGCGCGGCGCCAGCACGAGCGCGCTCAGGACGTGCCGGTGGCATTGTCGGTTCTGACAGGGAGCGGGCTCGAGCGCACCGGCGCTTATACGATCGCCGACCTGCAGCAGCAGACGCCGAGCCTGACGGCGTACAATTCCAATCCGCGCAACAGCTCGGTCGCGATCCGCGGCATCGGCGTGTCGTCGGCGTCCGACGGGCTCGATACGTCGGTCGGCATCTATATCGATAACGTCTATCTCGGCCGGCCCGGCATGGCGCTGGCCGATCTGATCGACGTCGATCGGGTGGAAGTGTTGCGCGGGCCGCAGGGAACATTGTTCGGGCGGAACAGCTCGGCGGGCGTACTCAACATCACGACCCGCGCACCGAGCTTCGACTTCGGGCTCGTCGCCGAGGCATCCGGCGGTAATTACGGCTATAATCAGCAGCGGGTCGCCATCACCGGACCGATCATCGACACCCTGCTCGCCTTCCGCGTCACCGGCTTCAACACCCATCGGGACGGCACCCTCGACAATATCAAGACCGGCTCGCCCGCCAACAGCGTCGGCCGGAGCGGTGGGCGCGTGCAATTGCTGGCGACACCAACCAGCCGGCTGAAGCTGCGCCTGATCGGCGATTATTCGCAGGAAGACGATACGTGCTGCGTCGTCTCGACCAAGGTGGCGCTGCCCGCATCGACAAGCCCGGCAGTGGCGCGCACGCTGCAGACGCTGGCATTGTTCGGCTATGTGCCCGCGCCCGCAAACTATACGCTCAACAATGCTCCGCAGCAGATGCGGACGCACCAATGGGGCAGTTCGCTGCAGGCCGACTGGGATCTGGGCTTCGCCACCGCGACCTCAATCACCGCCTATCGCTATTGGTATTTCAATCCACTGCAGGATAGCGACAACACGCCGCTCGACGTGATCCAGGTCAACGTGGCGACGACACGCGACCGTCAATTCTCGCAGGAATTCCGGCTGGCGTCGGGACCCGGCCGCTTCAGCTGGCAGGCGGGCGCCTATTATTTCCACCAGCGCCTGCGCGATCATTATATCCTGAACCAGTTCGGATATGACGCGTCGGCTTTTTACACGACTTTCGCTCGCCTCGCCAACCCCAGCGCGGCGGCGATCACGATCGCGCCGGGCTCGCAATATCTCGACGATGTGGACACGAGCGTGCGCAGCCTTGCCGCCTTCGGCCAGGCGAATTTCGAGATCACGCCCAAGCTGATCGCGACCGGCGGCATCCGTTACACGCACGACAAGCGCGACGGCGTCTCCGATACGTCGACCGTGGGCACGCCCAATCCGGCGACCTCGATTCCCTTTCATTATGACGTCGCGGTGTCGAACAACGACGTGTCCTGGCTGGCGAGCCTCTCGTGGAAGCCCGTCCGCGATATTCTGGCCTATGTCTCTTACTCGACCGGCTACAAGGGCGCTGGCCTCAACCTCAATTCGGCGGTGTCGGCAGGCACGCCGCTGGTACTGCAGCCGGAAACGGTCAAGAATTGGGAAGCGGGGCTGAAGTCGCAATTGTTCGACCGCCATCTGACGCTCAACCTCAGCCTCTATCGGACCAGTCTTTCGGGGCTCCAGGCGAACATCCTCCCGAGCAATGGCAACCGATCCTACCTTGCCAATGTCGGCGATGTCCGTGCGCGCGGCGTGGAGGCAGACGCCAACTGGCGCGTAAGCCCGATCCTGACCCTGTCGGCGAGCGGCGCCTACAATGACGCGACCTACACCTCCTACCCCAATGCGCCATGCCCTGCGGGCGTCACGGGCGTCTGCGATCTGACCGGGCGGCGCGTCTATCAATCGCCCAAGTGGACGGCAAATGCGATCGCGGACGTGCATTTCGAAACCGGCAATGGCGTGCGGCCCTATGCGATCGCGCGTTATTCCTATCGCTCCAGCATGTTCGGCACGGTCGATGACGGCCCTTATGCAGTCATCCCGGGCTATGGCCGCGCCGAATTCAGGGTCGGCGCGACCTTCGCGGAGGGTCGCTACGACGTGTCGGCCTGGGTCGAAAACGCGTTCGACAAGCGTTATTTCCAGAACCTGTCGGCGACGTCGATCGTGGGTGCGTCTACCTTTGCCTATAGCGGCCAGCTGGGATCGCCACGCACGTTCGGGGCGACCTTGCGGCTGGTGCTATAGCATCGGAACATTCTCCGGCCGATCAGCCCTCGAGCGCGTCCTTCACATATTGATCGAGGAGGCGCACGCCATAGCCGGTCGCGCCTTTCTCCCACATCGTGCCGGGCTTGGCCGCCCAGACCATGCCGGCAATGTCGAGATGCGCCCACTTCACGCCTTCGTCGACGAAGCGCGCGATGAACTGGGCAGCGGTGATCGAACCGCCCTCGCGCGGGCCGATATTCTTCATGTCGGCGATGGGGGAGTCGATCAGCTTGTCGTAAACCTCGCCCATCGGCATCCGCCACAATTTCTCGCCGACCTTCCGGCCCGCGGCGAGTATCTGTTCGGCAAGGCCGTCGTCGTTGGAGAAGAGCCCGCCAAGCTCATGGCCGAGGCTGATGATCATCGCGCCGGTCAGCGTCGCCAGATCGATGATCGTCTTCGGGTGATAGCGCTGCTGCACCCACCAGATAGCATCGCACAATACCAGCCGCCCTTCGGCATCGGTGTTGAGCACTTCGATCGTCTGGCCCGACGCCGAGGTCACGACGTCGCCCGGGCGCTGTGCCTGGCCGTCGGGCATATTTTCAACCAGCCCGCACACGCCGATGACGTGGGCCTTCGCCTTGCGCGTCGCGAGTGCCTTCATCGTACCCGCCACCGCACCGGCACCGCCCATGTCCCACTTCATGTCTTCCATGCCAGGACCAGGCTTCAGGCTGATGCCGCCCGTATCGAAAGTCACGCCCTTGCCGACGAACGCGACCGGATCGGCGGCCCCGTCGGTGCCGTCCCACTTCATGCACAACAAGCGCGCTTCGCGGGTTGAACCCTGGGAGACGCCGAGCAGGGCGCCCATTCCCAGTTCGCGCATCGCCGCCTCGTCGAGCACCTCGATTTCAATCCCGAGCGCGGTCAGCTCGCGGCAGCGTTCGACGAAGCTTTCCGGATAAAGAATGTTGGCTGGCTCCGCCACGAGCCTGCGCGTGAATGCTGCGCCCTCCGTCGCCGCCTTCAACGGCCGCCAGGCGGTCTCGGTCGCCGCCAGCGCATCACCCACCACGATCTCGACCGATTCCAGCGTCGGACGCTGCTTGGCCGGCATCCGTGTGCGGTAAATGTCAAAGCGCCAGCTGCGCAACATGGCCGCCTGGGCGAGGGCGGCAGCAAATTCCGGCCGTCGGGCGGGCTCGATTCCGGTCACGTCGACTATCAGAGTCTTTTCACCCGACGTCAGGAGTTTGACCACCAGCGCGCTGCCCGCGCGATCGGCGGCCAGGTCCGCCCCCGTACCGACCAGCAGGATCCGGCGCACGTTTCCATCGACGCTGGCATGAAGATCGACGATCGCGCCCGCCTCACCGGTAAAGCTCGCGGCGGCCGCCTTGGCCACGGCTGCGGCGTCGGCGGGCACATGGCGCTCGATCGTCTCGTCCTTGGCGACTGGAAGCGCCAGGGGACGCGTGTCGGACGGCCGATCGGCGCGGAAGGAGATAGTGAGCAAGGGAACAAGCCTTTCGAGCTGGATTGCCGCCTATCTAGGCCCCTCCCCCCGACTGTCAAAGGCGACCAGACGAGGTTTTCGACGATTGCCGCAACCTGATCGCTGCGATAGTGCGCCGCACCATGAAGCGGCGGACAAGGTGGGCACGCAATAGCGTGGCGAATGCTTCACTTGCGGCTGTCATCGTCATCGCGGCCGCACCTTCAGAGGCGCAGGACATGGCTTCGGCGCCGCAAATTTCGCCGCCCCTGTCGCCGTCGATTGCAGCCGAAGCGCCCGCCGATGACGTCACCTTCTCCGCCGGTCAGCTGGACTATGACGACAATGCCGACATCGTCACCGCAACCGGGGACGTGCGGATGTTCCGCAACGGCGCGCGCCTACGGGCGGACAAAGTGACATGGAACCGACAGACGGGCGAAGTCCGCGCGACGGGCAATGTCGCCGTCGTCAACGCGGACGGCGACACAGCCTATGCCGACGACGTCCAGCTGACCGACAATCTGCACGACGGCATCGCCGACAATATGCTCCTCGTGCTCGCCAATGGGGGGCGCCTTGCCGCCAGGCACGGCGAGCGGCGGGGTGAGCGCACCGTGCTCGACCACGCCGCTTACTCGCCTTGCCGGGTGGTCGACGACAAGGGGTGCCCCAAACGCCCATCGTGGCAAATCACGGCGCTGCGCGTCGTGGTGGACGAAGGCAAGCACCGCATATCGTATCGCGATGCGCGTTTCAGCCTTTTCGGCGTAACCGTACTCGCGCTGCCGGCATTCTCGCACCCGGACGGATCGGACGCGGGAGGCGCGTCAGGGATTCTGCTTCCCAACATCCAGATCAGCAAGCGTAACGGCTTCGAGCTCGATCTGCCCTATTATTTCCAGTTCGCGCCCAACCGCGACCTGACCGTCACGCCACATTTCTACACCCGGGTGCTTCCCGCGATAGAAGGGCGATATCGATCGCTCAGCGGTACCGGCGCCTATCAGATCCAGGCAATGGGCACCTATGGCTCGCGTCTGCCGGCCACCAGCAGCCTCGCGAGGCCGCTCGACAGCAATAAGGGCTTCCGCGGCTATATTGACGCTAATGGAAAGTGGCAGTTCGGCCCGGACTGGACGGTCGAGGGCGCGGTGCGTGTGGCGAGCGATCGAACCTTCATGAAGCGCTATGACGTATCGAATGACGATCGGTTACGCTCGATGGTCAAGGCGGAGCGGATCGACGGCGATTCCTATTTCTCGATCGCCGGCTGGTTCACCCAGGAACTGCGTGCCGGGTTTCCCCAGGGACAGCAGCCGATCGCTTTGCCCCTGATCGATTATCGCCGACGTTTCGCGGATCCCTTGCTCGGCGGCGTCTTTACCGCGCAGCTCAACAGCCTCGCGCTGACGCGGACCGGTGGCCAGGACACTCAAAGGGCATTTGCGGGTCTGAGATGGGATCTGCGGAAGCTGACGTCGATCGGTCAGGAAGTGACTTTCACGGCGTTTAGTCGCACCGATGTCTATCATACCGACGATGGCGCCGCGACCGCGACCGCGCTCTATCGAGGTACCGATGGCTGGCATGGGCGCGGCATCGCCGCCTTGGCAGCCGACATGCGCTGGCCGTTCGTCGGCATGTTGTTCGGAGGTACGCAGCAAATCGTACCACGCGTCCAGCTGGTGGCCCAGCCGCACGTCAAGAACCTCATCCTTCCCGACGAGGATTCCCGCGCTGTCGATCTGGAAGATTCGAACCTGTTCGCGCTCAACCGCCTGTCGGGATATGATCGCTGGGAGGATTCGAGCCGGGTCACTTATGGTGGCGAGTGGAATTATGCCCGGCCGAAGCTCGATATCCGCACGATCGTCGGCCAGAGCTATAGATTGGGGAACGAGCCGATCGTGCTGCCGCCTGGCACCGGTCTTTCCGATCGTTTCTCGGACTTTGTCGGACGCGTCACCGTACGCTATGGCAATTTTCTTGAAATTACCGAGCGCTTCCGGCTCGACAAGGACAATCTGGCGGTCCGCCGCAACGAGATCGACGCGACCCTCGGCGGCCGTTCGACCTATGTCGAGATCGGCTATCTGAAGCTCAATCGCAACATCGATACGTCGATAGAGGATCTGCGCGATCGGTCTGAAATCCGCGTCGGTGCGCGCGTGAAGCTTGCGCGTTACTGGTCGCTGTTCGGATCAACCGTGATCGATCTCACCAGCAAGAGCGATGATCCTACGTCCACCGCCGACGGCTATGAGCCGGTCCGCCAACGGCTTGGACTGCTTTACGAAAACGAATGCCTGTCGCTCGGCGTGACATGGCGGAAGGACTATGATCCGACCGGCGACGCGCGTCGTGGCAGCACATTCAGCTTGCGGCTGGCCTTGAAGAACATAGGCCGCTAAGCGTGGGTTCAGCCATTTTGGACCACGCATGGTCCCGACAGCGACAGATTACGGAGCGGGCGTGAAGGTAGGGATGATGAGGCGCGCGGTAATGCTGCTCGCCGGCCTGACATTAGCCGCGGTGCCGGGCATGGCGATCGCGCAGGCCAATGACGATGCCGGTGCTGCACCCAACGCTCTCGGCCTTGCCGACGACGTGAAGTTGCTCGCGCCACGCGACCCTTCGGTACGCAAGGCGACCGCGATCGTGAACGGAACGGTCATTACCGACACCGATGTCGATCAGCGGCTCGCGCTCGTCATCGCGTCAAGCGGCGGTAAAATCGCTGACGATGAAAAGGCGCGCCTGCGCGTGCAAGTATTGTCGAACCTGATCGACGAGACGCTGCAGATCCAGGAGGCTGCGGCAAACAAGATTACCGTCGACAAGGCCGAGATCGAGCAATCCTTCGCGCGTGCGGCGGCGCAGTTCAAGCGCACGCCGGCCCAGTTCAGCCAGATGGTCCGGGCGATGGGATCGAGCGACGCCTCCCTCAAGCGGCAGATTCAGGGCGAAATGGCATGGCGCCGCCTGCTCGGCCGCGAGGTGGAGCCATTCGTCAGTGTCAGCGACGAAGAAGTGAATCAGGTGATCGAGCGCATGAAGGCGTCCAAAGGCGCCCCCGAATATCATGTCAGCGAAATCTTCCTGTCGGCGACGCCGGCCAATGAGCAGCAGGTGCTCGCCAACGTCCAGCGGATCATCGAACAGATCCGTCAGGGGGCGTCGTTCGCGGCTTATGCACGGCAATATTCGGAAGCATCGACCGCCGCGGTGGGCGGAGACCTGGGATGGGTTCGAGCCCAGCAACTCCCCGACGCGCTGGCCAAGCCGATCGCGGAAATGGCGCCAGGACAGCTGGCCGGGCCGCTCCCCGTTGGCGGCGGCTTTTCGATCATTGCATTGGTCGATAAACGCCAGGTCCTGACCACCGATCCGCGTGACGCGCTCGTCACGCTCAAGCAGGTCACGATCAGCTTCCCGCCGGGCACCCCCAAGGAGCAGGCTCAGCCGAAACTGGACGCATTCACCGCGGACCTGAAAAATCTCAAGGGCTGCGGGCAGGTTACCGAATTTGCCGCCAAGTGGCATTCCGACGTGGTCGACAGCGATCAGATCCGGATACGCGATCTCCCCCCGCAATTGCAGCCGATCCTCGCGGATATGCGGATCGGCGAGGCAACACCGCCGTTCGGTGGATCGGAAGGCGGCATTCACAGCCTCGTCCTGTGCGGCCGCGACGATCCCACCGACAAGACCGTTCCTTCGTTCGAAGAGATATCGAGCCAGATGTCCGACGAGCGCGTCAACCTTCGCGCGCGCCGTTATCTGCGCGACATCCGGCGCGATGCAGTCATCGAATATCGCTGATGCACAACCGCCCCTGGCGGTAGCGCTCGGCGACCCAGCCGGCGTGGGCCCGGAAATTGCCGCCAAGGCCTGGGAATTGCGCGCGTCCGAGAATTTGCACACCTTCTTCGCGGTGGGCGACGTAAGGTCGATCGAGGCGGTATGGCGCGGCCCGATCGCCCGTATTTCCGACCCGTCCGAGGCCAGTGCGATTTTCGGCGAGGCACTGCCGATAATTCAGCTAGAGGATGCGGGTGAAATCCTGCCCGGCGAGCCCAATGCGGCCGGCGCGCGCTGCTCGCTGGACTCGCTCGAACTCGCCGTCGGGCTCGCACGTTCCGGGGCGGCCTGCGCGCTCGTTACCGGCCCGGTCTCCAAGAGTCAGCTCTACTCGGTCGGTTTCGTCCATCCCGGCCAGACCGAATTTGTCGCCGAGCGCTGCGGCATAGCCTGCGAAAATGTCGTGATGATGCTTGCCGGACCGACGCTCCGCGCCGTGCCGATCACAACGCATATTCCGCTGAAGGATGTCTCCGAAGCCATTTCGATCGATCTGATCGTCTCGCGTGCACGAACGACCGAGCGCGGACTGGTGCGTGATTTCGGAATCGAACGCCCACGCCTGGTCATAGCGGGCCTCAACCCTCACGCCGGCGAAAGCGGGGCATTGGGACGCGAGGAGATAGATATTGTCATTCCAGCGATCGAGCGCCTGCGCGAGGAGGGAATCGAAATTGATGGGCCGCTTGCCGCCGATACGATGTTCCACCCCCGCGCCCGCGCCCGCTATGATGCTGCGCTATGCCTCTACCATGATCAGGCCCTGATCCCTCTGAAAACGCTCCATTTTGACGAAGGCGTAAACATTACGCTCGGCCTGCCGATCGTTCGGACCTCACCGGACCACGGTACCGCCTTCGGGATCGCGGGCACGGGAAGGGCAGATCCCGGGGCGACAATCGCCGCAATCCGGCTCGCGACCCAGTGCGCCCTGAATCGCACCCGCGCCCAATCCTGAACCTGGGTGAAGCTCGACCTGCCCCCGTTGCGCGAAGTGATAGCGCGTCACGGCCTGTCGGCGGAGAAATCGCTTGGCCAGAACTTCCTGCTCGACAGTCAGCTGCTCGAGCGGATCGCGCGCGTGCCAGGGCCGCTCGATGGTGCCAGGGTCTATGAAGTGGGCCCCGGCCCTGGCGGCCTGACGCGGGCGCTGATCGGCGCCGGTGCCCATGTGACAGCGGTCGAGCGCGATCGCCGCTGCCTCCCGGCTTTGGCCGAACTGAGCGACGCGGCGTCCGGACGGCTCGAAATCATTCACGGCGATGCGCTGGAGATCGACGAGCCAGCCATCGTAGGCGAAGGCGCGCACGTCGTCGCCAATCTCCCTTACAATGTCGGCACGGCGCTGCTCGTGCGCTGGCTCGGCGGAGAAAGCTGGCCGCCATGGTGGCGGTCGCTCACCTTGATGTTCCAGAAAGAGGTTGCCGAGCGGATCGTGGCCCGCCCCGGGAGCGGCACCTATGGCCGGCTGGCGATCCTGGCCCAATGGCGCGCGACCGCACGGATCGCATTACCCGTGCACCGCTCAGCATTCGTCCCGCCGCCAAAGGTCATGTCGGCGGTGGTGCATATCGTTCCGGCCGAACAGCCCGAGCGGGTCAAGCCGGCAACGCTGGAACGGCTGACGGGGGCGGCCTTCGGCCAGCGCCGCAAGATGCTGCGGCAGAGCCTCAAGGGGATGCCCGGCGCGCTGGATGCGCTCGACATGCTGGGATTGGATGCGACACGCCGGGCCGAGACACTTGGCCTGCAGGATTTCATCGCTATCGCCAGGATCATCGGCGAGGCGGCCGATTGACCGAACAGACGAAGCGCGGAGCGCGATCACGCCATCGCGTCTTGCCTATTGCTGCTTCTGGGTAGCCGCTTCCTGGCCCTTGGGTGGAACCTTGGTCGTCGCCTCGGCGGTCACGATCGCGACAGGCGGCCCCTTGGCGATCGCTGCCGCAAGGACGGTGGCAGGAGGACACGGGCCTTTGCACAATTGCTTGATGCGCGCGAGATTGACTCGCGCACGCTCGACGGCGCCCTTCTGGACCATCGCTTCGCCTTGCGCGGCCAAGGCAGTCAAATCGTTCGGATTGAGGGCCAGTGCATCACGGTAAAAGCGTACCGCCTTGCCGGGCAGGCCCTCACCCTGCGCGACCCTGCCGAGCGCCACATAAGCGGCGCGGTTGCGCGGATCGATCGCCAGCGCGCTTTCCAGCATGTCTTCCGCGCCCGAAAGATTGCCCGCAGCGCGGAGCGCATCGCCCTGTTGGAGCAATGCCAGGCTGCGAGGATCGATCTGGTCGTCGCGGCGCTGTCCGATCCCGCTGGATGAAATACTGGCAAGGCAGAGCGCCAGGACAAGCGCGGTGGGAGAAAAACGCATCAACAGCTCCAGGGAACGCGGAAGCGGCCAGCTTAGCATGACCGTTCCATGACCGCGATAAAAAAGCCGTCAGTGCCGTCATGTGCCGGGGTGAGACGGCGACCCGGTCCATGGCGGCGGCCGGCTGCGAGCGGATCGGTAATCGACCATTTGCGATCGCGGTTGCCGGTCAGCAAGGCGTCAATCTGTGCCCGCCCTTCCTCGTCGAGCAGCGAGCAGACCGCATAAACCAGCCGTCCGCCGGGCCGCACGAGCGTGGCGCCAAGCGCGAGCACCTGTGCCTGCGTCGCGCGCAACCGTTCCAGCCGCGCCGGCGTCAGCCGCCAGCGTGCTTCGGGATTGCGCCGCCACGTGCCAGTTCCCGAGCAGGGCGCATCGACGAGCACGCAATCAGCTTTTGCAGACAGATCGATCAGCCCCTGCGCCTCCCGGCCGCCGTCAAGCAGGCGCATCTCGATCATGGCCGCCCCGGCACGCTCGGCGCGCGGCACGAGGCGCGAAAGGCGCTCCCGATCCACGTCGCAAGCGACCAGGCGACCCCGCCCCTCCATCGCCGCGGCCAGCGCCAACGTCTTTCCACCTGCGCCAGCGCACAGATCGATCAGCGTCATGTCCGGGGCCGCCCCACATGCGGCCGCGATCAGCTGGCTGCCTTCATCTTGAATCTCGATCAGACCCTCGGCAAAGGCCGGCAGCGCCTCGACATTGGTGCCCTCCGGCAGGCGGAAGGCGTCGGGCGACAATTTCCCGGGAATCGCCTCGGGCAAGACGCGAAGCATTTCCGCCCGGGTCGTTTTCAGCCGGTTGGCACGCAGATCGAGCGGTGCGCGTTCCAGCAGCGCTGGAAGCTCGTCGCCCCCCAATGTTGCGGACAATTTCGCCGCCAGCCAGGCGGGAGCCACGCCGGCGGGAGCGCCTTGCTCCTCGCCGATCGGCGTCGGGCAATTTGGCGCGCCATTGAACAAGTCGACAAGGTCCAGGCGCTCCTGTGCCAGCCCGATCAACGCGGCGCGGCCGCTGACCGGCAGTTCGCCCGCGCGACGTATGGCGGCATAAGCGAGTTCGCGGACCGCACGGCGATCCTTCGATCCCGCATAGCGGCGCGTCTTGAAATAACGAGCGATCAAGGTGTCGGCAGCCGCACCCCCCGCCTGGGCCGCGAACAGTATCTGGTCGATTATTTCGATTGCGGCCTGCACGCGCGCGGCGGGAGTCACTGTTTTTCCCGGCGGTTAGCGGGGCGGGTCCTATTCCGGATAGCCATAGGACGCGGGCGCCTGATCATATCCGACCTTCCCCACCAAAGCCGCCCCGCCGGGAGGAGCAGCCTGTGATCAACCCAGCGAAGGATAGTTGGGAGCTTCGCGTGTAATGGACACATCATGGACGTGGCTTTCGCGAAGGCCGGCGTTGGTGATGCGTACGAAACGCGCGCGCTTGCGGAGCTCTTCGAGCGTTCCCGCACCGGTATAGCCCATTGCTGCCTTCACCCCGCCGACAAGCTGGTGGATGACGTCTCTGGCCGGACCCTTATACGGTACCTGTCCTTCTATACCCTCGGGCACCAGCTTCAGCTGGTCGCGCACTTCCTGCTGAAAATAGCGATCGGCCGAGCCCCGCGCCATCGCCCCTACCGATCCCATTCCACGATAGGATTTGAAGGCGCGACCCTGATACAGGAAGGTTTCGCCCGGCGCCTCGTCGGTGCCGGCAAGCAGCGAGCCGACCATTACGCTCGACGCTCCAGCAGCAAGCGCCTTGGCGACGTCGCCTGATGTGCGCAGCCCCCCGTCGGCGATCACCGGCACGTTCGATTTCCACGCTTCCTCTGCCGCCTCCATCACGGCGGTGAGCTGGGGCACGCCCACGCCCGCCACGACGCGCGTGGTGCAGATCGAACCGGGTCCGATGCCGACCTTGATCCCGTCCGCGCCGGCGTCGATCAGCGCGCGCGTCGCCTCTGCGGTCGCGACATTGCCAGCGACGATCTGGATCGAGTTCGACAGGCGTTTCACCCGTTCGACCGCGCGCGCCACATCCTTGTTATGGCCGTGCGCCGTGTCGATCACGATCAGGTCGCATTCTGCGTCGATCAAGGCTTCGGTGCGCGCAAAGCCCTTGTCGCCAACGGTTGTCGCCGCGGCGACGCGCAAGCGTCCCGACGCATCTTTCGTCGCGGTAGGATAGGTCACCGCCTTTTCGATGTCCTTGACGGTGATGAGCCCTACGCAGCGATATGCCTCGTCAACTACGAGCAGCTTTTCGATCCGGCGCTGGTGCAGCAGCCTCTGCGCGTCGGCCGAACTCACGCCGGTGCTGACGGTCGCAAGATTCTGACTGGTCATCAGTTCCGCGACGGGCTGGTCCGGCCGCTCGGCAAAGCGCATGTCGCGGTGGGTCAGAATGCCGACGAGCCTGCCGTCAGGCTCGACCACCGGGAACCCGGAGATGTGATGGCGCTCCATCAATGCGCGCGCCTCGGCCAGCGTCTGGTTCGGTTTGAGCGTGATCGGGTTGACCACCATTCCGCTTTCGAAACGCTTGACCGCGCGCACCGCCGCCGCCTGCTCCTCAATCTCCAGATTGCGGTGAAGCACGCCAATCCCGCCAAGTTGCGCCATCACGATCGCCATGTCGGCTTCGGTGACGGTGTCCATCGCGGCGGAAAGAAACGGGATGGTAAGGCTGATCTCGCGCGTGACGCGCGTCCGCGTATCGGCATTGGTCGGCAGCACTTCCGACGCACCTGGCCGAAGCAGCACGTCGTCGAATGTAAGGCCGAGCTCGATGTTCATGAATCCCCGCGGATGGAAGAAGGATTCGGGGCCATATAGGCGGGCGATGGTCAGCGCGCTAGGCCAGGCCCGCTCGCCTGAGCGCATGACGTGCGGCTTCGACATGCATCGTTTCGATCATCCGTCCGCGAAAACGCTGGGCTCCGCCGGTCGCCGCCGCGACGAGCGCTTTCGCCTCTTCCACCTCGGCCTCGGAAGGGCCGAACACCAGGTTGGCGACCTCGATCTGGTTCGGGTGGATCAGGCTTTTGCCGTCGAACCCCATCGCCCGCCCCGCGGCGCAATCGGCCTCCAGCGCCGCGGCATCGTCGAGCGCGTTGAAAACGCCGTCGATCGCCGCGATGCCGGCCGCGCGTGCCGCGAGGACAATCGCCTGGAGGGTGAGCGTCAACCCGTCCCGACCCGAAGGCACGCGTAACCAGGAAGCAAGATCATTCGATCCGGCCAGCAATCCGACGACATGTTCCACGCCGGCGATTTCGCGCGCCGCATAAATGCCCTGCGGGGTTTCGATCATCGCCAGCAATGGGCGACCTAGCCGGTGGCCGAGCAAGCGGGCAAAATCCGGCGTATCCACTTTCGGCACGACGACCAGATCCACCGCACTCTGGCCGGCGAGCGCCGCCACGTCGGCCTCGTGCCATGGGCCGGGCCCGTTGAGCCGCACGGCCAGCATATGGCCGCCCCAGTCGCCGTCCGCGGCGGCGATAGCAGCCATGCGTGCCCTGTCCTTGTCGGTATCGGGCACGGAATCCTCAAGATCGAGAATGACGAGATCGCATGGCAACCCACGCGCCTTTTCGATGGCGCGTGGATTGGAGGCCGGGAGAAACAGCGCCGAGCGGACATGATCAAGCATGCCCGCTTGTAGGCGAGCAAGGCCCCTGTGCAAATTCGAGCGGCGACTCGTTTCGCCGCGCCGGCTTCGCGACAGCGGCACGGACGCCTAATCGGACCGATCGTCGCCTCGATTATCACCACATCCTAACTGACTATTAACCTCGCTCGGTCACAAAGCGGCGATGGCGGATACGGATCATGATCAGAAGACCGAAGCCCCTACGGCAAAGCGCCAGCGCGAAGCCGCGGATCGTGGCGACGTGCTTCAGTCGCGCGAACTGGGCACCGCTTTCGTCGTGTTCGCCGGTGCGGCCTGGGTAGCGCTCGCGGGACCGTGGACGCTCGGCGCATGTGAGAAAATGCTTGAACAGGGCCTGACCTTCGGCGCCGCCGACATCGCGGATTTCAACCCGGCCCGGGCGATCACGAGCCTGCTTTTGATGGTTGCCCCGCCGGTGATCGCCTTGTTCGCGATGACCCTGGTTGCGGCGATCGGAACGCCTGCCATGCTCGGCTCGCTGGGTTTCCGCTGGAATGCAATCGGCTTCAAACCCGGTAAGATCAACCCGCTGAGCGGGATCCAGCGGATTTTCGGGCTGCAGGGATTGATCGAACTTGGCAAATCGCTTGCCAAGATCATCGTGCTCGGCGGCGTCGCCTACTGGCTTTTGCGCGGCCGGATGGGCGAAATCATGGGCCTTGGGCGCGAGGATATCGTCGGGGCCATCGGCAATATCGGTCATGTCTTCACAATCTCGATCCTGGTGATGGCGATCGCGCTGGCGCTGATCGCGGGGATGGACGTCCCGGCGCAGCTGATCCAGCGCGCCGGCCGCCTGCGCATGACGAAACAGGAGGTGAAGGACGAACATAAGGAGAGCGAAGGCTCGCCCGAGATGAAGGGCCATATCAAGAGCAGGCAGCGCCAGTTGCTCAACAATTCGGCGCGCAAGGCGATTAAGGAAGCCACCGTCATCCTGACCAATCCGACCCATTTCGCGGTAGCACTGCGCTACCGGCCAGGGTTCGATTCCGCACCGGTCGTCCTCGCGAAGGGCAAGGACGAGATCGCACAGGCAATACGCGAACTGGCCAACGACAATGCCGTGCCAATGCTGAACTATCCGCAGCTCACCCGCGCCATCTATTATACGTCGCGCGCCGGCGAGATCATCCGCGAGGACCTCTACGTCGCGGTCGCGACCGTGCTGGCCTTCGTCTTCAACCTCGATCGGGCGATGGCCGACGGCATCAGCCAGCCGGTGGTGGAGGTGCCCGCCGCCGCCCGCTACGACGAACATGGCAATGCCCCCGCATCCTGACCTCAACCGCGCCGGCCGGAGACTTAATCCGGACCGCGTCTGGCCGTTACTCTGACCGGAGCCGATGCAGTAATGACCACAACCTCATCCACCGCCTCAGCGACGAGCGGAACCTCGATCCTGACCGCGCTCGGCGCCGGTTCGGGCATCGATACGGCCGCGCTCGTCACCAACCTGGCTGCCGCGACCTTCGACCCCAAGGACAATGCGCTAAAGGCCCGCGAAGCCGCCAATACGGCGAAGATCAGCTCGCTCGGCACCCTCAGCAGCGGCATCGATTCCTTTGCCACGGCGCTCCAGTCGCTTGTTTCCGGCGGCACGCTGAGATCGCAACCCTCCAGCTCGAATAGCGCGATTCTGACCGCGACCGCACAGAGCGGCGCGGTGATTTCCGGCCTTTCCGCGCAGCTTCAGGTGCGCCAGCTCGCCCAGGCGCAGGCGGTTGAATCGCCTCCCTTGACTTCCAGCACCACCGCGGTTGGCCTCGGCAGCCTGACGCTCGCCAGCGCCGCCGGCAGTTTCACGATCACCGTCGACGCGACCAATAACAGCCTCGCCGGCCTCGCCAGCGCGATCAATGCGAAGAATAGCGGTGCGACTCCAAGCGGCGTAAGCGCGAGCGTCGTCACCGATTCAAATGGTGCGCGGCTTGTGCTCAGGGGCGCTACCGGCGCGGCCAACACGTTCAGCGTCACCGCCAATGGCGACGCCGATGCCGACCTCCGCCGCTTCGCCACGACCGGCGTCGGCGCGCTGATGACGCAGGCCCAGGCCGCCCAGGATGCGATCATCCGCATGGACGGCGTCGACAGCAGCCACAGTAGTAACGTCGTCGGCGACCTTATCACCGGCGTCACACTCAATCTGATGTCTGCCCAGCCCGGGACCTCGGTGTCGCTCGGTGTGACCAGGCCGACGAGCGCGATCACTCAGGCAGTGAACGATTATGTCGCGGCCTATAATGAGCTGAAGAAAGAGATCGACAGCGCCACCGCCGCGGGCAGCGGAGACGCCGCCGGGCCCTTCCGCGGCAATAGCGGTATCCGCGAAATGCAGCGCCAGCTCGCGAAATTGAGCTCGACCACCCTCAGCAGCCTTCCCAACGGACCGCAAACGCTCGCCGAAATCGGAGTTTCGACCGGGCGGGACGGCACGCTTTCGGTAAACAGCACCAAGCTTGCGAGCGCGCTGACATCCTATCCTGATGCTGTCGAGGCGATGTTCAACCCGAGCCAGCGCAGCGACAATCCGTTGATCAAGATCACCAGCGGGATGACCGCGACCAAGCCCGGAACCTACGCGCTTGCAAATATCGTGGCGGGCAGCTCGCCATCGGGCATGATCGGGGGCGTTGCAGCGCTGCCGAGCCCGAGCAATCCCACCCGGCTGATCGCATCGATCACCTCGTCGGCGGCAGGACTGGAGATCGAGCCGCTTGGCGATGTGCTCAACGCGACCGTTACGGTCGATCCCGGTCTCAGCGGAGCGCTCCAGTCTATCCGCGACGGGCTGCGTGCCAATACGGGCGTCCTGAAGGCGTTGAGCGATTCGCTGACCGCGGAGACGAAATCGCTCGCGGACGCGCGGATCAAATTGACCGATCAGGAGAGCGCCTACAAGGACCAGCTCTCCAAGCAGTTTTCGACGATGCAGACCCAGGTCGCATCCTACAAATCGATCCAGTCCTACCTGACCCAGCAAATCGCTATATGGAGCAAATCCGCCTGATGTTTGGCGCACCTTCCCGTTATGCCGCGCCCGGCGCGCGTTACCGCGACATCGACGTCGCCGCGCGTGTCGAAGGCGCGAGCCCGCATGGTCTTGTCGTCATCATGTTCGAGGAGCTGTTGAAGAGCCTCGGAACGCTCGAGGCGGCGGAGATGGTGCGCGATCTGGCGCGCCGCAACGCCGCCGAAGCGCGCGTGCTTTCGCTGCTTCATGGGTTGGAAGCGGCACTCGATCACCGGCGTGGGGGCGAAATCGCCGACAATCTGGGGCTTATCTATCGCGAGGCGCGCCGCCTCATAGGCAATGCGCCGGGCATCGATCGCGCCAACGCGCTCGCCCAGGCACGCGACATGATCGCCACCATTTCGGGCGCATGGGAAGCCATCGGCCCGACTGTGAACAGTCCGGTAACCACGGATATTAGGGGATCGTAAAGGCACTGGGGCGCAAGCTGAAAATCCGCACGCTGCTGCAAGGGTGAAATATGGCATTCGCGAAACTTCGTCAGGACTATACGCCGTTGCCAGCACCCACGGCGCAGCTCACGTCCGAGCTCGACCAGGTCGCGCCGAACCTTTCTCCGGCGCGCGCGCTCCAGCAGCAGCTCGCGCAACGCGCAATTGCCGCCAGCGGCAACGACCTCGCAAAATGGTCGCCGCGTCGCAGCCTGGCGCTGATCGTATCAGCTTCGGCCGCGCTCTGGATGGCGATCCTGATGGCGGGCGCCGGAGCGGTCAGGCTGATCGCCTGACGCGCGTCCGTCTGACCCGGGTCGTTACTGCAGACTGGCGCTATCGAGGTTCAGCTTGCTGACCGGAATCACTTCAGCCTTGATTCCCTTCGCCTGAAGTTTGGGCGCGATCTGTGCGGCATCGCCGACCACGATGATGCTGGCGGGCTTCGGATCGATCAGTTTCCTTGAAACCGCGCGCACCTGCTCCGCGCTCACCGCATTGACCGCCGCCGAATAGCGAGCAATCTCGGTTAGCCGGACATTCTGCAGCACAAGCCCGGCGGCATAGCCGGCAAGACCATCGGTGGTCTCGATCTGGCGTCCGAAGGAACCGATCAAGGTTGCCTTGCGCGCCTCCAGTTCGGTTGGGGGAACCAGTTCGCTACCCATCCCGCTCATCTCGCGACCGATCAGATCGATCACGTCGGGCACGGTATCGTTCTTGGTTTGGGTGGAGGCAGCCAGCGGTCCGGGCGCGCGGCGCGCCTGGAACGAGGATCCGGCGCCATAGGCCAGCCCGCGCTTCACCCGGATTTCCTGGTTTAGCCGCGCACCATATCCGCCACCCAGCGCCTGCTCGGCAACCACCATCGGATAATAACGTGGATCCTTCCGGGCGATCGTGACGCGGGCCAGCACTACCGCCGCCTGGGGCGATTGCGGCAAGTCGATCACCACCGTGCGCGGTGCTGCCGGGGCTCCGGCAGCAGGCGGCGCGACGGGGGGCGTGGACGGTTTCGACCATTTGCCGAAAAGGCTTTGCGCCATGCTTTGCGCCTGATCGACAGTGATATCCCCGACCATCACCAAAGTCGTCGCGTCAGGCCGCCAGAAGGCGCGGTAGGCGGCTGCAACGTCGCTCTGTCGGATCGCCGCGAGCGAGGCTGGCGTTCCATCGGCCGGCTTGCCATAGGGTCCCAGTCCGAAGACGACCCGGGACGCGACCATCGAGGCGAGTTGCCCCGGTTCGCTATAGGCGACTTTGAGGCCGTCGAGCGCTTGCACGCGCTGGCGCTCGAGCTCTTCCGATTTGAACGATGCGTGCATCGCGGTGTCGGCGAAAACCGCCATCGCCGGGGCCAGCTGATCCGATTTGACGGTCAGCGACAGAAACATTCCATCGCGCACGGCGTCACCGCCGATCGTTCCGCCGAGCGTCTCGACTTCCCGGACGATATCGGTCGCCGACCGGCTCGTAGTGCCTTTGGTGAGCAGATCGGCGGTGAGCTCGGCGAGACCGGCTCGCCCAACGGGATCGGTCGAGGATCCACCATCGGCGATCATGTAAGCGGTGACGATCGGCAAGGCGTGCCGCTCGATCACCACCAGCTTCATGCCATTGGCCAGCTGGCGTTCGGCCGGAGAAGGCAGGATCGGCGTCACCGCCGCGCCCGGCGCGGGCGGCTGAACGCGGGAGGCCGCATCCGCGGCAACCACAACCGGCACGTTCGGCGGCGCCACGAGAGGCGTCGTGACGACGGTCGGAGCAACCGGGACGGTTTCGGTGGCCGCGCTCGCCGCGGCAGGAAGATATTCGATCGCGACCGCGCGGTCGTCGACGAGAAGCTTGCGCGCAACACGTTGCACGTCAGCGGCGGTTACCGCCTGGATTGCGGTGATGCGCCGGTCGGTGGCGTGGGGATCATGTTCCAGGATCACGTCTGCCGCGAGCGTGCTGGCCCGCCCCTCGGCGGTCTCGCGCTGCTTGAGGGCAGAAGTGATGATCTGGTTCTTGACGCGGCTGAGTTCCTCGGAAGTGACCGGCTGATCGCGCACCAGCGCGATCTCTCGCCGCAACGCGGCTTCCGCAGCTTCTACGCTCTTGCCGCCGGCTGCGATGGCATAAGCGGAGAACATGCCGGCTCCCTTCCGCATGTCGGCGGAAATGCCAGCCTCCGCCGCGACCTGATCGCGGTAGACGAGCGCCTGATAGAAGCGCGCGCTCTCTCCGCCCGAGAGCACCGCATCCAGGACATTGATTACCGCATGGTCGGGATCGGTCGCGGGCGGAAGCTGCCAGCTCAATACCACCGCCGGCAATGGCGTATTTGCCGCGCGAAGCACATGACGGCGGCCGGTCAAACGTACCGGCTCGGGAGCGAAATTGCGCGGAACCGGCCAGGCGGGTTTCGCGATCGGCGCGAAATATTTGTCGACCCAACGGTCAAGATCGGCGGACCGGAAATTGCCCGAAACCACCAGCACCGCATTATCCGGACGATAATATTGCGCGTGGAACGCCCGCACGTCATCGATCGTGGCGGCATCAAGATCGGCGATGCTCCCGATCGGGGAGCGCGCATAGGCGCTGGTCGTATAGTTCGCAGCGGGCAGATCCAGCCGGAACAGGCTGTCATACGGCCGCGCCGCATCGCCGCGCAGTTCCTCCTTCACCACATCGCGTTCGGCAACGAAGGTAGCTTGGTCGACGACGAGCGCACCCATCCGTTCGGATTCCGCCCATAACAGGCGTTCGAGATGGTTGGCGGGCGCAACCTCATGATATTCCGTGAAGTCGTCGTCGGTCGACGCATTGTTATTGCCGCCGACATCCTCGGTCAGGCGGTCCATCGTCTCCGCCGGCATATTGCGCGTCGCCTTGAACATCAGATGTTCGAACAGATGGGCGAAGCCCGACCGACCACGCGGATCGTCGCGCCCTCCGACATCATACCATACCTGCACCGAGACGCTGGTGCTGCCCGCATCGGGCATCGCGAAGACGCGCAGGCCATTGGGAAGCGTCCGCTCAGTGAAGGAAAGCGGCGCCACGATGATCGGCGCGGCAAGCATGGGAGAGGCCAGAAGGAGTGCGCTGGCGAGCGCGGCAAGCGAGACGAGGCGCATGTATGCTCCGGGCTGTGATCACCGCGTGGTGCGCCCAAGCGGCCAAGAAGGGAAGAGGGTTGCCGCGACCGACTCGGAACCGGGATGGAAATCTATCCTGTATAATCCTCGGCAAGGTCGCTGAACTTGGTGATGCGATTTTCGAACTTGAGCTTCACCTTGCCCGTGGCGCCGTGGCGCTGCTTGGCGATGATCAGCTCGCACAGACCGAAGGCGCGCTCCATGTCGCGCATCCATTGATCATGCGCCTCGAACGACTTTGCGTCGTCGCCGTCACCCGGCCGCTTGGGTTCGCGGGCCGCGACATAATATTCCTCGCGATAGACGAACAACACGATGTCCGCGTCCTGCTCGATCGAGCCTGATTCGCGCAGATCCGAAAGCTGGGGCCGTTTGTCTTCGCGGCTTTCGACCTGCCGACTGAGCTGGGAAAGCGCCATGACCGGGACCGACAATTCCTTGGCGAGCTGCTTCAGCCCGCGGCTGATCTCCGAAATCTCCTGTACGCGGTTCTCCCCGCCATTCTTTCCGGAGCCCTGCAGCAATTGGAGATAGTCGACGACGATCATGCCGATGCCGCGCTGGCGCTTGAGCCGGCGGGCACGGGTGCGCAATGCCGCGATCGTCAGACCGGGCGTATCGTCGATATAAAGCGGCAGGCTCTCAAGCTCCGCCGCCGCGCGCGCGAGATTACGGAAATCCTGCTGGCTGATCTTACCCATGCGCAGATTTTCGGAGCTGATGCCCGAATTTTCCGACAGGATACGCGTTGCCAGCTGATCGGCCGACATTTCGAGGCTGAAGAACGCGACCGCCGCGCCAACCGATTTTTCGTCGGGAATTCCATCTTCGCGATCGCGCACCAGCCGGCGTGCCGCGTTGAATGCGATATTTGTCGCCAAACTGGTCTTCCCCATGCCCGGGCGCCCGGCGAGGATGATCAGGTCTGACGGATGAAGGCCGCCCATCTTGGTATTGACGCTGTCGAGCCCGGTCGTGACCCCGGAAACGTGGCCACCCGAATTGAGCGCGCGCTCGGCCTGTTCCACCGCCAGCTTGGTCGCCTGGGCGAAGGTCTTGACCGAACCCTGCTCGCCCCCCTCCTCGGCCACCCGATAGAGCGCGACCTCGGCCTCCTCGATCTGGCTTTTGGGGTCGACCGATTCGGATGTGTCGACCGCCTTCTCCACCATATCGCGTCCGACGCCGATCAGCGCGCGCAACAGCGCCAGATCATAGACCTGGGTGGCGAAATCGCGCGCTCCGATCAATGCCGCGCCCGAACCGGTGAGCTGGGCGAGATAAGAAGGCCCGCCGACTTCCTTGAGCTCAATGTCGCCCTCGAACATCGGCCGCAACGTGACCGGGCTGGCGACCATGTTGCGGTCGACCATGCGCAGAATGGCCTCGTAA
This sequence comes from Sphingomonas sp., assembly GCA_035554515.1. GTDB lineage: Bacteria > Pseudomonadota > Alphaproteobacteria > Sphingomonadales > Sphingomonadaceae > Sphingomonas_I. Next base: position 26,119 of record DATMIP010000351.1, read on the forward strand.
ATTCGGCCATGTACCGGTTCGAAGAAATGATCCGGGCGCAGTTTGAGCTGCACGTCCTCCACCAGGCGGTTGTCGATCATCAGCGCGCCGAGCAAGGCCGCTTCCGCCTCCACATTATGCGGCAGCGCCGGGGGACCGCCCTCCGGCGGAGGCGGGACGAGTCGGATCGGTTCGGCCATGCGCGACCAATGGCTCAAGGTCCTTCCCCGGGCAAACCCGAACGCTGTGGATAAAAAATTTAGCGGGCATCAAATTTTGCCAAGCCCCGGCTGCGGCGATAAGCCAAGCCATGGCCGACCCGCGTATCATTGCGATCGAACTTGACGATGATACCTTCCCGCAACGCGCGGCGGATATCGATCGGGAGCGGCAGATTGCTATTTATGACCTGCTCTCCGGCAACCATTTTGAACCGCGCCGGCCGGTCGAGAAGGGCTATGACGGGCCCTACCGCGTGCGTCTGCGGGTCGAGGAAGGACGGCTGGCGATCGACATTGCCGATGCCCAGAACATGGCGCTGGAAACGATCAAGCTGGGGCTCACGCGCTTCCGACGGCCGATCAAGGACTATTTCGCCATCTGTGAAAGCTATTTCCGCGCGCTGGGCGAGCAGGCACAGCCGGCGCAGATCGAGACGATCGACATGGCCCGGCGTGGAATCCACAATGCCGGCGCGGAGCTGCTGACGGAATGTCTCGAAAACAAGGTCGCGATCGACTTCGAGACCGCACGGCGCCTGTTCACTCTGATCGCGGCGCTTCACATCCGTGGCTGAGATCGGCCTGCAGGAGGTCGCCGGGCGCGTCCTGATCGACCATGCTCTGGAGGCGGCGAAAAACGCCCATGCTCCTTATTCCAGATTCGCGGTCGGCGCCGCGCTGCTGCTCGATGACGGCACGATCATTCCCGGCACGAATTTCGAAAATGCGAGCTACGGGCTCTCGCTCTGCGCCGAGACGGTCGCGCTCGCGGCCGCGAACGTCGCGGGGCGCCTGAGGGACGTGGTCGCGATCGGTATCGTCGGCGGCGCAATGACCCCCGCCGGGCTCGCCGGCGACAGCCCGGTCTATCCATGCGGGCGTTGCCGGCAGGTCCTGAAGGAAGCGGCCGATCTCGGCCGGCACGATATCACCATCTATTGCGGTTCCGCCGACGGATCGGTGATGCGGCAACACCTCCTGTCCGAATTGCTGCCACATGCCTTCGGACCCGGCGATCTTGGGATCGGCTGAGGGCAGTTTTCGGGAAACGGACAAATAAAAGCGGGGCATGAAACCATCGCCGTCGGGCGGCGTTAACGCGCCCGGGTGAGGCCTTGTCGCGTCATGCCCTGCAGGCGCGCCGTGGGGAGAATATCATGCTGCCGCCGACTGGGCCAGGCGAACCGGAGCCGAACGGGCCGGTCGAAATCGACCTGGCTCGACGCGAACCGATCATCGCGCCAGGCGAGGCCACGTTCCCCATCCGAACCATCGCCGGCACCGCGCCGGGCAACCCAGCCAGCGGATCGAGGGCGGTGCGCTTCAAGGTAAATGGGCGCGACGTGAACGCGCACGTCGAACCACGGGTCACATTGCTCGATTGCTTGCGCGATCACCTACATCTGACCGGAACAAAGAAAGGCTGCAACGAGGGCGCGTGCGGCACCTGCACCGTGCTGGTCGACGGCAGAC
>DATMIP010000352.1:0-6783 GCA_035554515.1 Sphingomonas sp.
CTGCTCGACCATGGCATTCAGCGCCGCGCTCTGCCCGGCGATTACCTGCCGGGTGTCGTCCAGACCTTCGGCCGCAGCCTCGAGCGCCGCGTCGATCGCGCGGCCGAGCGACCCGGCCGCATCCTCGATCCGCTTGTCGGCGGCGGCCGCGCTCGCCTCGATCCGGTCGAGCTGCCCCGCGAGCCGCGCCGCGGCACCGCCCGTCGATTCGTTCGCGGCCTTGGCATGAACGTCGAGCAGCCCCAGCAGTTCGGCAAGCGTACGCGCGCGGGCATCCGCTTCCGCCCCGCCCTCGCGCAGCCGTTCCGCAAGGGAATGTGCGACGCCTTCGGCATTGGGGAGCTCGGTTAGCAGGACGCCCAGATCGGCGCGCGCGACCCCGGTCGCATCGTTCAGCAACGAGACGGTTTCGCGGACCGCAGCCGCCTGCCCGCTCAGGTCGGTCGCCGCGCGCCCGATGCGTTCGCCTGCCTCGCTGCCGAGGGTCTGCAGGTTTGCGGCTTCACTGTTCAGCGATGCGCGCGCTTCTTCGATGCGCCGGCTCAGCAGGGCGAGCGTGCCGGCGAGAAGCTTGGTATCGGCACGCAGCCGTGCCGATGCGCGCGAATAGGCATTTGTCTCCGATCGGCCGGTACGAAGCAGCAGGAGGTAGAGGATCGCCAGCAGCGCCAGCGGCCCGCAGGCAAGGCCGATCCAGGCCGCCAGCGTCAGCGGCGGGAGCAGGCGCGTCGGGCTCGACTGCACCAACGTCCAGCCTAACGCGGTCACCCAGCCGATCGCCAACAGCGCCAGCAGCGTTCCGGCGACGATGCCCGGCCAGCGGCGCGGCGGAGCTTCCTCCCACATTGCCTCATAATCCGCAGCGGCCTGCGCCACATCCTCTTGCGGTTGTTCCTCCGCCCAGCCCACGTTCGACGCCCCTTGATTCATGGTCCGACTGTATCAGCTTGGCGCCCCTGTGAAAGCGGCAGATGCGGCTATGCTTGATTTGATGCGCGCGCCGACGGACAAGCGCCTCATGGAGGGCGAGGGACCGACCGCGCTGATCGGCGCCTATGAACCGGGGCCCGGGCCGGGCGGACTGCGCGCACTGCATCCGCTCGCCGGTATGAGCGTTGTCGAACATCAGGCCCGGCGCGCTATCGATGCCGGCGCGGGCCGGATATTGCTGCTGATCGACGAAGCGCCGGCCGAACTCTCCGAAGCGATCGCCCGGCTTCGGCACGACGGAATCCAGGCGGGGATGGCCCAGGGTATCGATCAGGCGGCCGACGCGCTGCCGCAGGATGGAACGGTCTTGCTGATCGCCGAGGGATGCCTGCCGGAGGTCGCGTTGCTCCGCGCGATCGTCGGCGCGCCGGTCCCCGCGCTCGCCACGTTGCCGGATATACCGCAGCATGGCCAGTTCGAGCGGATCGACGCCGAACAAAGATGGGCAGGCGTGGCGTTGCTGGACGGGCACCGCATTGCTGAGACAGCAGCGATGATCGGTGCCTGGGACCCGGTCTCGACGCTGTTGCGTCGTGCGGTGCAGGAGGGTGCGGCGCGCATCGCCGCTCCATCGCCGCCGATCCTGGCGACCGATCCGGCCGCGTTGGCGGCTGCCGAGCAGGCGATATTGGCCGGCGCGCGCCGTCCCGCGGGCGATCTGATCGGCAGGGTCCTCTTCTCGCCGACCGAGGAATTCGCGTTACCGCTTCTCCTTGCACGGCGCACCGACGCCAATCTCGTTGCCGGCATTGGCGCCGGCCTTGCGCTGGCCGGCGGCGCGCTGTCGGTCGTGGGCTGGAGCTGGGCGGCGCTGGTCGCCCTGCTGCTTTCCGGACCGGCGGCGGCCGGTGCCGCGCGTCTGGCGCGGATCGGCCAACGCACCTGCAGGCAGCAGCGTGTTTTCACGATGGCGCGTATCGGCGGAGCAACCGTGGGAGCCATCGGCCTGGCACAGACGCTGGCCGGAGCGACCGGCCAATGGGGCTGGTGGCTGACGGGCGGTATTCTGATCGGAACTATGCTGGCCTTATGGGTCGATCGGCGGACATGTGCCGTCCAGCCGCCATTATGGCTCGCCAGCGTCGACACCTTGATCTGGGCGATGCTGCCTTTTGCCGCGATTGGCCGTTGGGAGTGGGGCTTTGCGGCCTCCGCCGGCTACGCAACCTCTTCATTTGCCTACGGCCTGTGGCGCAAATCACGCGACACTTTGCCGATCGAATGAACCCTGAGCCCAACCCACGTTCTCGCGTCCCAGGACGGGAGACATTTACGGGCCACGAAATGGCGGCGGCGGAACGGTCCGACGCCATTCCTCTCAGACGCTCAAAGGGCGAGGACGATGCCCACTGCAACGGCCTGGGTGGCGAGCGCCAGAACGAGGCTTGCGGCGTTTTCGAACATCTTCACGACTATTTCCTTACTGCGGTTTCCGCCTCTATTGTGCGGTGCAGCGTAAATAGGCGATGTTCGGTTCGCCGCCATATCTAAACGGGACATCGCGATTGCGCTATTTGCAATCGCCCGCAAGTGGCATTCCCGCGTCGCTGAACGCAGCGGCAACTGCCTGTGCACTTGCAAGAACGCCCAGGCAGGTGCGGACGCGGAGTAGCCCCCTCAACGCTTCGTGGACTGTCGCGGCGTGCAGTCCTGCGCCGGCGATGGCGTCCAGCAGCAATGTTTCGTCGTGTGTCATTCGTGGGCAGCAGCAAGGCGCAACCGTAAGTCTGATCGCCGAGACCCGCGATATTTCGGCCATCAAGGTTCGCAGGAGGATGAGCGGGCGACGATAGCCGAGCCCGAAGCCGGTAAAGATGGCATGCGCGGCGTGGGCATCTGTGATCCCGCCGGCCGCCATTCGGCGCAGAGCGTACAATAACAGCCGCCGATAAGGGGAAAGCGGGGCGGCATTCGGCAGCAATTCGGAGTGCGGAACGTTCGGGCGCATGGATGACTCCCTCAGGACGTCACCTACTTATCGCTAATGCGAGTTATTCGCAATACAGATAGTCCCTAAGCCGGTAATGTGCCATTCGCGTTCAGGACGGTTCCCGCCAAGTAGAGCGAACCACCAATCAGCACCGTTTTCGGGTCGTTGGCACCAGCGGCAAGTGTTCGAAGCGCCGTTTCCGCGTCTGCCGCGCGTTCGACGACAAGCGACAATTCAGCCGCGATGGCGGCCACGATCGAGGCATCATGAAATTCGTGCCCCGCGACCGGAACCGCCCAAATCTGTGCGCCGCTTCCAGAAAAGGGCTCGAGAAAGCCGCGCAGATCCTTGTTGGCGAGCATTCCCAGGATGAGATGGAAGGGCCGGCCGGGGGGCAAGCGCGCGCGAAAGAAATCGGCGATGGCGCGGCCGGCCGCGGGGTTATGCCCACCATCAAGCCACAATTCGCTGCCTTCGGGGAGCAAGGCGGGCAGGGTGCCGATCGTCAGCCTTTGCAGGCGCGCGGGCCATTCCGCCCAGCCCATTGCCGCGCGCAACGAAGCCGTCGGAACGTCGATTGCCTGTTGATGGCGCAGCATCGCGACGGCCAGCGCCGCATTGGCCGCCTGGTGCGCGCCGGGAAGCCGGGGAAGCGGCAGTTCCAGCTCACCCTGCTCATCACGATAATGGAGCCTGCCGCGATAGGCCGAAGCATCCCAGGCGCCGCCCTTGACCAGCCATGGCGCGCCGACATCGCGCACCACACGGCCGATCTCGTTCGCCTGCGACGCTGCATAATGGTGCGTCACGAGCGGCACGCCCGGCTTGGCGATGCCAGCCTTCTCCGCCGCGATCTGCTCGATCCGGTCGCCCAGGAATTGCTGGTGATCGATCCCCAATTGAGCGATGCCGCACACCACCGGCTTCTCGATTACGTTGGTGGCGTCGAGCCTGCCGCCAAGGCCGACCTCGATGACGCAGGCATCCGCGGCGGCCCGTGCAAAAGCCAGCATCGCGGCGGCGGTCGTCACTTCGAAGAAGCTCGGCGAGATATCGCCCGCGATGTTCAGCACTTCATCCAGCAAGCTCGCCAGCAAGGCATCTTCGATCAGCGCACCGGCAATCCGGATCCGCTCGTTGAACCGTACCAGGTGGGGGCTCGTATAGACGTGGACCTTGCGCCCCGACGCCTCGATCGCGGCGCGAAGGAATGCGCAGGTCGAACCCTTGCCGTTCGTGCCCGCGACGTGGAAAACGGGCGGCAAGGCGCGCTCCGGATTGCCGAGCCGCGCGAGCAGGACAGAGATGCGCTCCAGCCCCAGTATGTCGGCCCCGGGCGAGAGGCTCGTCAGCCGGTCGAGCTGACGCTGAACTTCCGGATCAGAGGAGACGGCGAAATCTGGCATCTAGTCCCCCTGTCCCCCCGGGGGAGAGGGCGTTGCTCACGCGGCCTGCTTGCCGGGGCAAAGATAGGCGATCAGCCGCGCAAGTTCTGCGCGCAGCTTGTGACGATGCACCACCATGTCGAGCATGCCATGATCGAGCAGATATTCGGCGCGCTGAAAGCCTTCGGGCAGTTTCTCGCGGATCGTGCTTTCGATTACCCGTTGCCCCGCAAAGCCGATCAGCGCGCCGGGTTCGGCGATCTGGATATCGCCCAGCATGGCGTAGGACGCGGTCACGCCCCCCGTCGTCGGATCGGTCATCACGACGATATAGGGCAGACCCGCTTCGCGCAGCTTCTGGATCGCCACGGTGGTCTTGGGCATCTGCATCAATGACAGGATACCCTCCTGCATGCGCGCACCGCCCGCGGCGGTGAAGATGATGTACGGACAGCGCTCGGCGATCGCGGCCTCGACGCCGGCAAGGAATGCCGCGCCGACACCCAGCCCCATCGATCCGCCCATGAACGCGAAATCCTGCACGCCGACGACGGCCTTGAAGCCCTCGATCCGCCCGCTGGCGTTGATCAGCGCGTCGGTTTCGCCGGTCTTGGTGCGCGCGGCCTTGATCCGATCGACATATTTCTTGGAATCGCGGAATTTGAGCGGGTCCTCGCGCACCTGCGGCGTGGGGAGCGGTACGTAGATGCCTCCGTCGAACAGTGAATCGAACCGGGCGTCCGGACCAATCCGCCCATGATGCTGGCATTTCGGGCAGACCGACTGGTTTTCTTCATATTCGCGCGTGAACAGCATCGCGCCGCAATTCGGGCATTTGTGCCACAGATTATCCGGCGTTTCGCGCTTGGGCATGAAGGGCAGCGCGTTGCGCACCCGATCTATCCAGCTCATGCAGCAACCTCCTCGCGCGCCGCGCGGACGGCGGCGCTCAACTCTTTGACGAGACTTAGAACCTCCGGTGCGGGGTCAGCGCCGCGTTCCACTGCGCCGGCAATCACATCGACGATCGCCGATCCGACGACCACGCCATCGGCAACCTTTGCAACCGCCGCCGCCTGATCCGGCGTGCGTACTCCGAAGCCGACCGCAACCGGCAGATCGGTGCTCGCCTTGAGCTTTGCGACCGCCTCGCCAATGCTGCCCGCCGCCGCCTGCTGCATGCCGGTGATGCCCGCGACCGAGACATAATAAAGGAATCCGCCAGCACCCTTGAGCACCGCAGGCAATCGGGCCGCGTCGGTAGTGGGCGTCGCAAGGCGGATCAGCGCGATCCCTTCCGCGCGCAGCGCCGGGCCGAGCGCCGCATCCTCTTCGGCTGGTATGTCGACGCAGATCACGCCGTCGATATCGGCGCCCGCGCAGGCATCCGCAAACCAGGCCGCGCCGCGCCGAAGCATCGGATTGGCATAGCCCATCAGCACCAACGGTATGTCGGGGTGACGCGCGCGGAACCCGTTGGCGATGGCGAAGATGTCCGGGGTGCGCGTGCCCGCGCCGAGCGCGCGCAGATTGGCGCGCTGAATTGCGGGCCCGTCCGCCATCGGATCGGTGAAGGGCATGCCAAGCTCGATCAGGTCAGCGCCGCCTTCCACCAGCGCATCGAGGATCGCCGGAGTGGCGGCAGGCGAAGGATCGCCGGCGGTGACGAAGCAGACAAGAGCGGGGCGGCCCTTTGCGAAAGCAGCGGAGATGCGGGTCACATCTGCACTCCCATCGCGCTTGCGACGGTGGCCATGTCCTTGTCGCCGCGGCCCGACATATTCAGAACGATGATCTGATCCTGGCGATATTCCCGCGCCTTGCGGACGACCGCCGCAACCGCATGGGCGCTTTCGAGGGCGGGGATGATGCCCTCGGTACGCGCGCATAGCTGGAAGGCATCCAGCGCTTCCTGGTCGGTGACGGGCTCATATTTCACCCGCCCGATATCGTGCAACCAGCTATGTTCGGGACCCACGCCGGGATAATCGAGACCTGCCGAGATCGAATGGGCCTCGGTTATCTGGCCGTCCTCGTCCTGCAGAAGATAGGTCTTGTTGCCGTGCAGGATGCCGGGCGTGCCGCCGTTGAGCGAGGCGGCATGCTTGTCCGTGTGCACGCCATGGCCGGCCGCTTCCGCGCCGAGCATGGCGACGCCCTCGTCGTCGAGGAATGGGTGAAAGAGCCCGATGGCGTTGGAACCGCCGCCCACCGCCGCAACGAGCAGATCGGGCAGGCGGCCTTCTGCCTGCAGGATCTGCGTCCGCGCCTCGATCCCGATCACCGATTGGAAATCGCGCACCATTTCGGGGTAGGGATGCGGGCCGGCAACGGTGCCGATAATGTAGAAAGTATCGTGCACGTTCGCGACCCAGTCGCGCAGCGCTTCGTTCAGGCTATCCTTCAGCGTTTGCGCGCCGCTCGTTACGGGCACCACTTCGGCACCGAGCAATTTCATGCGGAAGACGTTGGGCGCCT
>DATMIP010000353.1:0-15666 GCA_035554515.1 Sphingomonas sp.
GATCCTGGCCCAGGCCTCGACCGCGATGCTCGCTCAGGCGAACCAGAGCACAAGCTTCGTGTTGAAGCTGCTCCAGTAAGCCTGACTTAAGATAGACCCAATCGGGCCTTGAAGCCCCCGGCGCTCTTCCCCCTTGGCGCCGGGGGCTTCTTCTTTTTGTCGGGCCGGTCTTCTAAGGCGCGCTGATGGGCGATCAGCATAGCCACGACCATCACCATCACGATCATGCGCACGATCACGCGTCGGGCCATCATGATCATACCACGGGCGCGAGCAGCCGCGCGCTGACGATAGCGCTGCTGCTCACCGCCTCCGTGCTCGGCATCGAGCTCGCCGGCGCCTTCCTGTATAACAGTCTCGCCTTGTTGTCGGACGCGGCGCACATGATGACCGACGTCGCCGCGCTCGCAATCGCGCTGATGGCGATCCGGATCGGCGGAAAGGCTCCCGATGACAAGCGCAGCTTCGGCTATAAGCGGCTGGAGATATTGGCCGCCGCGTTCAACGCCTTGCTGCTGTTCGCCGCGGCAATCTACGTTCTGGTCGAGGCGATCGGCCGCTTTCGCATGCCCGAGCCGGTGGCCGCCAATGGCATGATCATCGTCGCCTGCATCGGTCTGGTGATAAACCTCATCGCGATGCGCGTGCTGATGGCCGGGCGCGGCGAGAGCATGGCGGTCAAGGGCGCTTATCTGGAGGTCTGGTCCGACGCGATCGGATCGGTCGGCGTGATCCTCGGCGCGGTCCTGATCCGCGCGACGGGCAAGCTCTGGATCGACCCGGTGGTCGCGATCGCCATCGCCTTATGGGTCTTGCCACGCACCTGGGCGCTGCTGCGCGACACGATCAACGTGCTTCTGGAGGGCGTGCCCAAGGGCATCGATCTGGGTGAGATTCGCCTGACCATCGCGGAATTGCAGGGCGTGTGCGACGTCCACGACCTTCACGTCTGGTCGATGGCGATCAGCGACGTGAATGCGACGGTGCATATTGCCATTATCGAGGATGCCGATGGCGAGGAGGTACGCCTGCTTGTGGCGCGGCTACTGGCCGATCGCTTCAACATAGGTCACGCGACCATCCAGATCGAACGCGAGCCGTGCGGCGCGGCCGAGAGGCCGCACAGATAAACCATCGCCTGGCGACGCGCCTTTAGGGTCGATTCCGTTTAAATTAAACGGAGATTCGACCGTTTCTGAAAACGGCTCTAACCGCCCCACTCGGTCAGGGACTTGCGCAACCGGTCGAGCGCAGCCTTCTTGATCTGGCAGACGCGCGCGGCACCAACGCCAAGCGTCAGGCCGATTTCATCAAGGTTCATTTCCTCCACGAAATATAGCTGGAGAACCATCGCCTCGCGCTCGGGCAGATCAGAGATATGCTCGGTGAGAGCGCGGCCAAGTTCTTCGCGCTCCAGCGTCTGGTCGACGCGTTCTTCGACGTCGGCAAACCACATCGACTGGTCCGAATAGACTTCATCAAGCGATTCCTGGCGGACCGATACTGCCGCGTCCGCCATTTGCCGGAATTCCGCCGGATCGATGTCCATCGCCCTGGCCAGTTCGGCTTCGCTTGGGCTACGGCCCCACTGCCCCTCGAACTTCGCGCTCGCCTCGTTCATCGCCTTGCGCTTGGCCATCGCCGATCGACAGATGGTGGCGTGACGGCGCAGGTGATCGATCATGTTGCCGCGGATACGCATCGACGCATAGGTCGAAAAAGCGTGGCCGCGATCCTCGTAGCCATTGGCCGCCTCGACCAGCGCCACCATACCGATCTGAACCAGATCTTCCACATCGATCGCACTCGAGACTCGGCCGTGGACATGCCACGCAATCTTGCGCACCAGCGGCATATGCGCGCGGGCCAATGCGGCCGGATCCTGCCGAGCCGGCTTGCGCTGATAGGTCATCGCGCCTTCGATGGGCAAAGACTCGGCGACGTTCATCCTGCCATCTCCGTGCGCGGCAGCGTCGGTGCGGCAACGCCGCCATTGCTGCCAACTATTGCCATCACTTCGACCGCCTTGCCGTCAGGAATTTCGAGGAATGACATGATCGGTGTTTCGGGCAGATGTGGTTTAAGAAGTCTTGCCACAGCGCGACGCGCGAGCGGAGATGTAACCAGCGCAAAGCGCATGGCGCGATTTACGAGCGGCGCGGCCGCCTGATTGACGGCTGAAACGATGCGCTGCGCCAGCGCCGGTTCGAATGGATGGGCGGCGTTGGGCCCGACGCGAATCGCCTGCGCAAGCAGGCCTTCGAGTTCGGCGTCGAACGTGACGACCGGCAGCGGCATCCGCACGGGAACGATCGTCTGCACGATCAGAGCCCCGATTCGCTGGCGGACCGCTTCGTTGAGTTGGTTGGGGTCGTTCGTTTCGCGAGCGGCATCGATCATCGCTTCCGCGACGCGACGGAAATCCTTGAGCGGTACGCCCTCGGCGAGCAGCGCGCGGCACGCCGCGGCCAATTGCGCGAGGCTGAGCGGCGCCGGCGTGAGCCCGGCGACCAGCTGCGGCGCGGTTTCCTTGAGCGCATCGAGCAGTTTCTGAGCCTCGTCCATGCCGAACAGATCGGCTGCGGACTGGGCGACAAGCTGATTCAGATGGGTGGCGATCACCGTTGCGGCGTCGACCACCGTATAGCCGGCGACGACGGCATCGTTGCGTTGCTCGGGGCGGATCCATACGGCGTCCAGGCCGAAGCTGGGATCCTTGGCCGTGCGGCCCTCGATCCGGCTGATCAGCTCGCCCGAATCAAGCGCGAGCAAATCCTCCGGCCAGCATTCGTCCTCGCCGACAACGACACCGGCAACCGTGATGCGATATGCGTTGGGCCCAAGCGACAGATTGTCGCGGACACGCACGAGCGGCACGACGAATCCGAGTTCGCGACTCAACTGGCGGCGGATCCCGGTGATACGCGCCATCAATGGTGCGCCCTTGCGCTCGTCCACCAGGCTGATGAGGCCATAGCCAAGCTCGAGGCTCAAGGCCGCGCCGTCGGAAACTTCGTCCCACGCAATCTGGCTGGGGTTGGGCGCTGGAACCGGCGCGGGCATCGCAGCCGCGACCACGGCCGCCTGCTTGGCTGTCTTGAGTTTCCACGCCATGAACCCGGCAAGTGCTGCGGCCGGCAGGATGATGAAGTGCGGCATGCCGGGCACTATCCCCAGCAAGCCGAGAATGGCGGCAACGGGGGTCCATGCGCGCGCCGAACCGAACTGCGTCGTGATCTGGTTCGGCAGGTCGAGGGGAGAGGAAACGCGCGTAACGATCGCCGCAGCGGCGATCGACAGCAGCAGGGCCGGCACCTGCGCGACGAGCGCATCGCCGATCGCCAGCTGGATGTAGGTCGACGCCGATTCGCTCAGGGTCAGCTTATGGCTGACGACACCGAGCACGAGGCCGCCGAGGATATTGACCACCAGGATCAGGACGCCGGCGACGGCATCGCCCTTCACGAATTTCGATGCACCGTCCATCGAACCGTAGAAATCCGCCTCGGTCGCCACTTCCTGACGGCGCGCCTTGGCTTCGTCGGGCGTGATCAGGCCGGCATTGAGATCGGCGTCGATCGCCATCTGCTTGCCTGGCAGTGCATCCAGGGTGAAACGGGCCGATACTTCGGAAACGCGACCGGCGCCCTTGGTGATCACGACCAGGTTGATGATCATCAGGATACCGAACACGAACAGGCCGACCGCATAGTCGCCCCCGATCAGGAAATGTCCGAATGCTTCGATGACATAGCCGGCGGCCGCCGCACCGGTATGTCCATCGACCAGCACCACGCGGGTCGAGGCGACGTTCAGCGCCAGCCGCAGCAGGGTCGTGAAAAGCAGGACGGTCGGGAAAGCCGAAAAGTCGAGCGGCTTCTGGGCATTGAGCGCGACCATCAGCACCGCGAGGCTGATCATGATGTTGGTAATGAAACCGATATCGAGCACGAAGCTCGGCATGGGTATAATCATCAACGCCACCAGCATCAGCGTAGCCAGCGGCAGGATCGCTCCCTTCGCCGAACTCAGCCACACTCTGCTGTTAATTGCCTGGGTCGCCATCTCTACCTCTTCGTGACGAGGTCAAACAAGCAAGAGGCGTGCCAGAAATATCCCGGCATTCTTCAGCGCTCTTCAGGTGGAGATCTCGGGCGAGCCTAGATCAAAAGCGCGGGAAACGTGGAACGGCGCCTTCGCGAAGGCGATGGCGATCAGGTCAGCCGAGCTTGCCGCTGCGCTGGTAGGCCACGGCACGCGGCGCGCCGGCCAGGCTGACCAGCTTGTCGAGCCTGCGACGGTTGAGGTCCGTCAGTGCATTGATGCGGCCACGGGCCGCCTCGGCATTCTTGAGGATTTGGACAAGGTCTTCGCGAAGGCCGGGCCGATCGCGCCAGCCGCCGACGACGCGCACTTCCTCGACGACCACCGCAACGGCGGCAGAGGCCGCATCGAGTGCGTCCAGATCACGCGCGTCCAGGGCCGCGTCTAATGCAGCCTGGGCGTCGTTCAATTGCTGAAGGAGGGTGGCGCTCACGCCTTGGGCAGGTCGAGCGCGATCATGCGAGCGGCGATCGCCTTCGCGTCAACGCGGTAGGTGCCATTCGCGATCGCCTCGCGGATCGACGCCACTTTGCCGGTGTCGATCGGGGCGCCTTGCTCCGCGAGTTCGTGGGCAGGCGTTGCGATTGGGCCTGCCGATTTCGCCGTTGCCGGGTCGATCCGGGCCGCGGGCTCGCTCTTGCCAACGCTCTCGCCGCGCAGTTCGATTGCGCGAGCAATGCCGGTCGATCCGATCGCAGTAATCATCGTATCATCCTTTCGCATCCTACTCGCCCGATCCGTAACATCACTGATCGAGATAACGGCACAATCGCCAATTACTTAAATCCTGGTAATCTCACGCGCCCGGCATCGATAACTTCCGCGAAAATCGGCGTATTGCGGCCGTCCGCCTTGATCCGGATGCGGCTCCCTGGAGCTCCATCATCCTGCGCAATACCTGAAACACTTACGCTGAATCCACTGGTTTCCGCAACAAGATCAACCGGATCGCCACGACGGACGACAGGTTCTGCCTTCATGGCCGGCCCGCTGCTGGCGCTTTGGCGCATTCCGCCCAGGCGCGCGATCGGCACCCGGATACGCCAGTTCGCTGCCGGACAACGCAGCGCGACCGCGCCCATGACCGGCGGGTCGATCTGGACGCTGCCGGGGCAGGCCGCGAGTTTCAGCCGTCGGTCGATCTGCGTCGCGGGTCCACCCGGCTCGCCGATTCCGGCGCCAAGCGCGTTGACGAGCCGCGCTTCCAGCGCGTCGATATTCTGAAACGGAGCCGCCACCGCCGCTGGCGCGGCGAGCAGGATGATCAGGGCAAGGGCACGAATGTACATGCCCGTAATCCTGCAAAGGTCGTGCCAGAGCTGCAGTGCCTCGTCAGGACCCGGATTGCTTCGCCGCTGCCCAGCTCGCGACGACACCCTCTCCTGACCGTCATCGTGAGCGCGGCGAAGCAATCCACTGCACGATGTAAGATACGGACTTACCTGAAATATAGTTCAATTGCGCGTGATCTGGATGGTCTGGCCATCACCGATGGCGGGATCGATGGCCACCGCTATCTTGTCCTGCTTGATGCCGGCCTCGGTCAAGGTCCGGGCTACCGCCGCGGTGCGCGCTGCAGCCAGCTCCCAGCCGTCGAAGCGCGTTGTTCCTGCCTCGGTACCGTGGCTGCTGACGATCAACCCGGCCCCGCCCGCTCGGTGCGCGAAATCCTGCAACGTCGCACGACCCTGGCGGGTAAGCACCGCCTCACCGGGCTCGAACAGGGTGCGGGCCGGCTGCTCAAAAGCGGCTCCCGGGCGGGCGCCAAAGGCCGCGCGCAGGCCGGCTGACAAATGGTTCGCGTCGGGTTTGGCCTGCAGCAACACGAAAAACCCCAGCAGCAACAGCGCGAGGTCGGCGAAGCTCAACGCCCAGCGTTGGCGCGATGGGGCGGACTTCACGTGCCGTAATTCCGTTGCAGCACGCGCTGCAGCCCTTGCGCATGATCAAGCTCGCCGCGCGCAAGCGACGAGAAATGGTCGAGGGTGCGACGCTGCCACGCCAGTTCGGCCTCGGACAGGCGCTCGAGGCGATCGGAAACCGGTCCCGCCACGAGGTTGGCGAGCACGATGCCCCATAAGGTCGCTACCAGCGCGGTCGCCATCGGTGCGCCGATCAACGCGGGATCGGTCATATGGGCGAACATGCGGACCAGGCCGAGCACGGTCGCGCACATTCCCATCGCCGGAGCGGCATCGGCGAGGTCGCGCCAGAACGCAATGCGTGTGGCGTGACGGCGGGCGCGTGCATCCAGCGATTCCCGCGCCCAGCGCGTGAAGCTTTCCGAGGAAGGGGCGTCGGCGAGCCGCCGTATCGCCTCGCGAACGAAGCGGCCGGCGGTCGCGACCCGGTCCGCACAGACGATGCCCCTGGTTTCGGCAAGCTTTTCGACCTTGCCTACACACACCATCGCGGCGAGCGCATCGGCTTCAGGATCGGCGCGGAAGAACGGGCCTAGCGCGGCGAACGCCGGGCCAAAGGCCGAACGTCCGCCGCGCAGCAGCGCCGCGACCAGTGCCCCACCGAACACGATCGCCAGCGCTACCGGGTCCAGAAGGCGCCCGACCTGAGCGAAAAATTCCACGCTCGACCGCTCCTGTACCAACCGGCAAAAATTTGCCGCCCCCGGCAAAATCTTGCCGTTCTCGTTCTGACAGCCATTGCCGCTCGCGTTTTTTGGAGTGCCGCCGTTCACTTGGCACACCCTTTGCAACGCTGCCGACGACGCCGCCGTCCAACACATTCACGACAGCGGTCACGGAAACTTTAGGACGAAAGGAAGGGCGCATGGCAAATAACGATCCGCTCTTCGGGCTAAGCGGCGATGCTCTCAGGTTGCGTTCGCAGCGTATGGCGCTGCTGGCCTCGAACATCGCGAATGCGGCGACGCCCAATTACAAGGCGCGCGACTTCGATTTCCAGAAGGCGCTCACTGCCGCGCAGTCGGGGACCTCGGTTGATAGCGCCGCCAATCACGCGGCGGGCTATCGCGTCCCGCTCGAGGCTTCGCTCGATGGCAATACGGTCGAGCTCTCGACCGAGCAGACGCTCTTCGCCGAAAACGCGATCCAGTATCGTACGACGCTTTCCTTCCTTCAGGGTCGGATCTCGACCGTGATGTCGGCGCTCAAGGGAGAATGACCATGAGCAACAATCTTTCCGTGTTCGATATTTCGGGCCGCGCCATGTCGGCGCAGCTCGTTCGCCTGAACACGACCGCGTCCAACCTCGCGAATGCGAATTCGGTCTCCACTACCAGGGAAGGCGCCTTTCGTGCGCTCAAGCCCGTATTCAGGGCGGTGAACGGCGGCGAAGGCATCGCCACCGTCCAGGTGAGTCACGTCGTCGCGTCGCAGACTAATCCCACCAAGCGGCACGATCCCGGCAATCCGCTCGCCGACAAGGATGGCGACGTCTGGGACGCGGGTGTGGATCAGGCCGGCGAGCTGGTCGAGATGATGGAAACAGCCCGCCAATATCAAAACAACGTGCAGGTCATGCAGACCGCCAAGTCGCTCATCCTCGACACGCTGAGGCTCGGAAAATGACCATTAACACCGGAAATTCCTATCTCGATTCGCTGGCGAACCCCGCGTCGAGCGCAGCGGCGAAAAAATCGGGCCAGACGATCGACCAAGGAGGCTTCTTGAAGCTTCTGACGGCGCAGCTGAAGACGCAGGATCCGACCGAACCGACCGACAGCACGCAGATGGTGCAGCAAATGGCGACCTTCAGCCAGGTCGCCGGCATCGCCGAGATGAATCAGTCGCTCAAGACGATCACCAGCGATCTTGCCGCCTCGCGCTTCGATGCATCGGGCTGGATCGGTCGCGCCGCGCTTCTCGCGGGCAACGTCGCGGGCCAGGCCGCAAACGGCGCCTATGCGGGCCAAATCACCCTGCCGTCGGATACGAAAGACGTCACCCTCAGCCTCGTCAACGCAAGCGGGCAGACAGTTTATTCGAAGGATCTCGGCGCCAACGTCGGCGGCGATATCTCCTGGTCGTGGGACGGTAAGGATACGGCCGGCAACCCCACCACCGACGGCGCGCTGCAGGTCATCGTGACCGCGGTCGGAGCCGACGGGAAGACAGTTCAGCCGACCAACGCCACCTGGAATGAAATCCAGTCGGTCAAGTCGCCGGCCACCGGGGCGACCCAGCTTATCACCGCACGCGGCGGCGTATCGCCCGCCGACGTGCTCCAGCTCTCTTAATCAACGCTCAACTCGCAGGAGTAACCCATGTCCTTCTACACCTCGCTCTCCGGCCTCAAGGGCGCCCAGTCCGATCTTTCGGTGATCTCGAACAACGTCGCCAATGTCGGCTCGATCGGCTTCAAGAAGAGCCGCGCGGAATTCGGCGATCTGATCTCCGCGTCGCCGCTCCAGTCGGGCAATGTCGCCGGCCAGGGCACGCGTCTGAAGTCGATCAGCCAGCAATTCACCCAGGGCGGCTTCCAAACGTCGGATCGCGCGCTTGATCTCGCGATTTCCGGTCAGGGCTTCTTCGTCACCAATTCGGGCTCGCAGCTCGCCTTTACCCGCAACGGCGCCTTCTCGATCGACGATGAGCGCTATCTGGTCGATTCGGCTGGCAATTATGTGCAGGTTCTCCCGGTCGACAGCACCGGAGCGCTCAGCGCAACGGGCATCGCGTCGGCGACAAGTCTGCAGATCCCGGCGACGGCCGGCCAACCGGTAGCTACGACCCAGCTCGATCTGTCCGCGACGCTTCCCGCATCGGCCGACATCCCGGCAGATCGGCCGACTTACACCTCAACGATCCCATATTCGTTCAACCGATTCGACTCGAACAGCTACAATTATTCCAGCGCGACGACTGTCTATGACTCGGCCGGCAATCCGCAGCAGGCGACGATTTATTATGCCCGTACTCAAATCGCGGGAAGCCAGATACCGGATCCGACCGGCCCGGGGACTGTGACTGCGACCGAAAGCAAATGGGATGCCCATCTGTTCATCGGTGATCAGGAAGCCAGTTCCGACGGCGCGTCAGCAACCATTCCGGCCGAGCCGCTCGAGATTACGTTCGACGTCAACGGTACGATGACGTCACCCGGCAGTTCGGTGACGTTCAGCAACGTCCTGCCGTCGGGTGCATCGGCTCCGATCGGCCTCACCCTCACCTACGGCACGACCACTCGCCAGGCGGCGGCAACCTTCACGCCGGGCAATTTCGTGCAGAACGGCAAGGCCGCCGGCCAGCTCGACAATATTGCGGTCGATGCCCAGGGGCTCGTTACCGCGACCTTCTCCGACGGCACGACCAAGAAGCTTGGCGCGATCATGATCGCCAACTTCCCCAATCCAAACGGTCTGCGCCAGCTGGGCGACAGCCGGTGGGGCGAGAGCGGCCTGTCGGGCGAGCCGATCGTGAGCGAGGCAGGATCCGGGTCGGCAGGTACGATCCAGTCGGGCGCGCTCGAGCAGGCGAATGTCGACATCACCGAGGAACTGGTTTCGCTCATCTCGGCGCAGCGCAATTTCTCGGCCAATGCCAAGGCGATCGAGACGGCCAACAACATGACCGACAAGATCGTCAACCTCCGCTCGTAAGGCTGATGGCAGGGAGCTGAACCGTGGATCGTCTGATCTATTCCTCGCTGGCGGCGATGCGTGGCGCGATGTCGCGCCAGGCGACCATCGCGAACAATCTGGCCAACGTGAACACGGTCGGCTTTCGCGGGGAATTCACCAGCGCGGAAGCCGAATGGCTCCAGGGCGCCGGCCTGAACGGGCGCGCGACGGTCTCGAACGAAGTGACCGGCGCCGATATGTCGGCAGGCGCAGTGACCCAGACTGGCCGCGACCTCGACGTCGCGCTGAACGGCAATTCGATGCTGGGGGTGCAGGCCTCCGATGGCTCGGAAGCCTATACCCGCCGTGGCGATCTCGTCCTCTCCGACAGCGGCCTGCTCACGACCGGCGACGGCAAGCCCGTGCTGGGGGAGGGCGGACCGATCACGCTTCCGCCGGCAGACAAGGTCTCGATCGGCCAGGACGGCCAGATCTGGATCATTCCCCAGGGGGGCGATCCCAAAAGCCCGCAGGCGGTGGATCGGCTCAAGCTCGTCTCCGCCGGCGGCTCCGCCATCAAGAAGGGTCTCGATGGGCTGTTCCGGGTCGAAGGCGACGGTGCCTTGCCATCCGATCCGGATGCCTCGCTCACCGCGAAGAGCCTCGAGGGATCGAACGTCAACGCGTCGGCGACTCTCGTCGACATGATCGAAGCGTCGCGCACCTGGGAAGCCCAGGTGAAGATGCTGACCACGGCGCAGGAGCTCGACAAGTCCTCCACCGAACTCATGCGCATGCCGGATTAAGGATTAGACCATGACCAACGCAGCCCTCCACGTCGCCCGCACGGGCCTCGATGCGCAGAATGAGAAGATGCGCGTCATCGCGAACAACCTCGCGAACGTGAACACGACCGGATTCAAGCGCGATCGGGCCAATTTCGAAACACTGGCTTATCAGCAGATCACGGCGCCCGGCGCGCAGGCGACCGACCAGAACAAATATGCGACCGGGCTGAACCTCGGCACGGGCGTGCAGATCATGGGCACCGCCCGGATCGACACGCAGGGCTCGATGCAGGTCACCGGCAACAGCCTCGATCTGGCGATTTCGGGCAGCGGCTTCTTTCAGGTTCTCAAGCCCGATGGCTCGACCGGCTATACCCGCGACGGCGGGTTCAATCGCACCGCGGATGGCACGTTGGTGACCTCCGACGGCATGCCGCTCCAGCCGCCGATCCAGGTCCCCGATGGCGCGACGACCATCACGATCGGCGCGGACGGAACGGTTTCAGCGACGATCCAGGGCCAGGCCGCGCCCAGCGTCGTCGGCAAGA
Organism: Sphingomonas sp.; assembly: GCA_035554515.1. Taxonomy (GTDB): domain Bacteria; phylum Pseudomonadota; class Alphaproteobacteria; order Sphingomonadales; family Sphingomonadaceae; genus Sphingomonas_I. The sequence continues at coordinate 10,980 of DATMIP010000353.1, forward strand.
TCCAGACGGTGCGATTCATGAATGCGTCCGGCCTGCAGGCGGACGGCAATAATCTGCTGTCCGAAACGGCGGCTTCGGGCGCGCCTCAGGTCGGCGATCCCGGCACCGACGGGCGCGGCACGATTTCGCAGGGCAGCCTCGAATCGTCGAACGTCGACATTACCGAGGAGCTGGTCGACATGATCGAGACCCAGCGTGCTTATGAGGTCAATTCGAAGGTCATCAAGGCGACCGACGAAATGATGCAATATGCCAACCAGCAGCTGTAACATGCGCGGATCCGCCATCCTGCTCGGTGTTTGCGTTGCGCTCGTTTCGGCCGCACCCGCGCACGCGCTCTTCGGAAGCAAGCGTCGCGCCGCCGAAACGCGCGCCGAATATGCGCCGACGCCTTATATCGCGCCGGCCGCACCCGCTGCCGACGGCGCGATATTCCACACAACCTCCGGCTACGCGCCGCTCACCTCGGGCGCGCGCGCCGCGCAGGTCGGCGACATCCTGACGATCCTGCTCGTGGAAAAGACGCAGGCCGTGAAGAGCAACAGCGCATCGACCGATCGCTCGAGCTCGCTCAGCCTGACGCCACCCATCACCGGCCCGCTCTCCTTCCTCAAGAAGACGAGCATCGACGCGAGCGGCGGCGGCACATTTGATGGCAAGGGCGCGGCACAGCAATCCAACCAGCTGAGCGGCGAAATCAGCGTCACGGTCGCCGCCGTCTATCCGAACGGAACGATGCTGGTCCACGGCGAGAAACTGCTCACGCTCAATCGCGGCGACGAACATATCCGCATTTCGGGGCTCGTCCGCACCGCCGACATCGATTTCGACAACCGCGTCCTGTCCACGCGCGTGGCGGACGCGCGCATCACCTATGCCGGCACTGGTCCGATCGCGCGCGCCACCAAACAGGGCTGGCTCACGCATTTCTTCTCAATTCTGAGCCCGTTCTAGGAACCATCATGAATTTTGCGTTCCCCCTCGATCACCATGGCGATGCGGCCCGCGCGCGGCGCCTGCCGCGGCTGACGGCTATTCTTGCCCGGCTCGTGCCCGCGCTCGCCGGCCTGTGCCTCGTGGCGGCCGCGACGGTGACGGCGCCCCCGGCCTCGGCCGAACGGATCAAGGACCTCGGCCATTTCCAGGGGCTGCGCGCGAACCAGCTGACCGGCTATGGGATCGTCGTCGGGCTGGCGGGCACGGGCGACGACAATCTCGAATATACGACGCAGAGCATGCACAGCGTCGCGTCGCGCTTCGGCCTGCAATTGCCGCCCGGCGTCAATCCGGCGCTTAAGAATGCCGCCGCCGTGATCATCACCGCCGAGCTGCCGCCTTTCGCCAAGCCCGGCGAACGGCTCGACATCACCGTCGCCGCAATGGGTAAGGCCAAAAGCCTGCGCGGCGGCACCTTGCTGATGACGCCGCTCCAGGGTGCCGATGGCCAGATCTACGCGATGGCGCAGGGTAACCTTGCGGTTGGCGGTCTCGGTATCGACGCGGCCGACGGCTCGAAGGTCACCGTCAATGTCCCGACGGCCGGGCGTATTCCGGGCGGGGCTTCGGTCGAACGCGCGGTCGCCGCGGGTTTCGCCAGCACGCCGGAAGTCCTTTTCAACCTCGCCCAGGCGGATCTCACGACGGTCGGCCGAGTGGCCAACGCGATCAATGCCAGCCTCGGTGCCGGCCGGGCACGCGCGATCGACGCGGTCACCGTGGCGATCAGCGCTCCCCAGGGCGCAGAACTCCGCACGGCTCTGATGGGTCAGATCGAGGACCTGGGGGTGAACCCCGCCGAAGCCGCGGCCAAGGTGATCGTGAACGCCCGCACCGGCACCGTCGTCATCAACGGCGCGGTCCGGATCGCGCCGGCGGCGGTCAGCCACGGCAAGCTCACGGTCAAGGTCAACGAGACGCTCAAGGTCTCCCAGCCCGAACCGTTCAGCCGCGGCGAGACGGCGGTCGTGCCGAAGAGCAAGATCGATATCGATGAGGAACGGCGCCCGATGTTCAACTTCGCGCCCGGCGCGAGCCTGGCCGATATCGTCAAGGCGGTGAACGCCATCGGCGCTTCCCCGGCCGATCTTGTGGCGATCCTCGAAGCGCTCAAGGAAGCAGGCGCGATGAAGGCGGAGCTGGTCATATTATGACGAACCCCATCAACACGATCGGAGCGCCGGCTTCGCCGGTCACGGCCGCGAAGGTCGATTCGACCGAAATGGTGAAGCTCAAGAAGACTGCCCAACAGTTCGAAGCGGTGTTTCTGCGCCAGCTGATCGGCTCGATGCGCACCGCCTCGCTGGGCGACGGCATCTTCGATTCGGAAGCGACCAAGCAGTTTCGCGACATGTCTGACGCCAAGACGGCTGACACGATGGCGGGGCGGGGTGCGCTTGGCATCGCCGACCTTCTGGTGAAGCAATATGGCGCGCGCCTGGCCCCAAATGCGGTTCCGGGCGTCGTGCCGGCTACCCCTGACGCGAAGGCAAGCAAATGAGCGATCTGATATCCATCGGCCGCTCCGGCGTGCTCGCATATCGCGATGCGCTTGCGGGCATCTCGGAAAACGTCGTCAACGCGAATAATGAGGGCTTTGCCCGGCGCCAGGTGACGATGAAGGAGCAGACGGCCGCCTCGGGTCCGATGTTCCTGTATCGCAACACCGCGAGCTTCAACGGCGTTCAGGCTGCCGACGTCACGCGCGTATGGGATCAATATCGCGCGTCCACCGCGTGGAGCGCCAATTCGGATTCGTCGCAGGCCAGCACGCGTTCGCAATGGCTCGGGACGGTCGAAACCGCGCTCAACGACGGCGATTCCGGCGTTGGCGTCAAGCTCACGGCTATCTTCGCCAGCGGCAACGCCTTGTCCGCCAACCCCACCGATTCAACCCTGCGGCAGAGCTTTCTCTACGCCATCCAGGACGCGACCGGCGCGATCAAGCGCACGGCGGCCGGGCTCGAAAAGATCTCCGGCACGATTTCGACGCAGGCGGTCGACGGAGTTGCAGTCGTCAACGATGCGCTTGCCGCGCTCGCCAAGCTGAACCTGGTGCTCAAGACGTCACCCAGCGGCACCTCGGGCCGGGCTGCGCTGGAAGATCAGCGCGACTTCATCATCGGAACGATTACCGACAAGATGGGCGTCGATGTCTCGTTCGATCATTATGGATCGGCGACGCTCAGGATGAATGACAGCGGCGGCCCGGTCCTGGTCGATGCCAGCAGCATCACGCCGGCTGTCGTGGGGCTTCAGACCGCGGCTGATGGCCGCCTCGGCATGATCGTCGCGGCTGGCGGCAATGTCTCGGCGGTCAGCCCGATTTCGGGAGCATTGGCCGGCCTTGCCGAGGCGGCGAATATGGTCGCCGATCGTCGGCAGCAGCTCGATGCGCTGGCGAACAGCCTCTCGACCCAGCTCAACGCATGGAATGCGCAGGGCATCGACGGCAATGGTAGTCCCGGTGCGGCCCTGGTGTCAGGAACGACGGCCAGCACGATCGCCCTTTCGGTCACCGATCCTTCGCTGGTCGCGGCTGCGACCAGCAGCAGCCCCAATGGCAATCTCCTCGCATTGTCGACTCTGCGCGGCAGTGCCGGAGTCGAGGACAATTGGCGCGGCATCATCTCGGACCAGGCGCTGCGAGCCCAGTCGGCCGCGACGCAGGCGACAACGGCGGCCGCCAACAAGGATAGCGCTTATTCCGATCTCGACGCGGTGTCGGGGGTCGATCTCGACGCCGAAGCCGCCGATCTGATGCGCTTTCAGCAGGCCTATTCGGCGTCGGCCAAGATCATCCAGACCGCGCGCGAGACGCTGCAGTCGATACTCCAACTCTTCTAAAGGGCAGTCTCATGATCAGCGCCACGCGTTACCGGGCCCTCGCCGAGACCCATCGCCAGACCGATCTCGCCAAGCAGATCGCCAAGCTCCAGGAGAGCGTCTCGACCGGCAAGCGCCTGACCAGGCCGTCCGACGATCCCGAGGCGTCGCTGCGCATTTCCGAAATCCGCCAGACGCAGGCCGATCAGGTCGTCTGGGCCAACAACATCAAGATGGGCGTCTCGATCTCGACGGCGGTCGACACCAAGCTTGGTGTCGTCGCCGATACGCTGGATCGGGCCAAGGAGCTTGTCCTTTCCGGCCGCAACGACACGACGTCGGCTACCGATCGCGCGGCGATCGCCGCCGAACTGCGTTTGCTCGCGGCCGATCTCGACAGCGACGCACAGGCCAACGATCCGACGGGCGCGCCATTATTTCCTGCCGGAACGCCGCTTTCGATCCCCGTATCGGACACGCTCGGCCTTCCGGCGACCGCATCGCGGGTGGAAGTGTTCGATACCGTCTCGACCGCGGCGGGAACGAAATCGCTCCGGCAGATCCTTACCGACGCGGCCGATGCCGTCGAGGGCACCAGCGTCGCGCGCGCGACCGATATCCAGCTCAGCCTCAGCGAGATCGATGCGGGCTCGACCCACCTGACGAAGGTCCGCACCGATCAGGGCGTGCGCGCCGGTCGCTTTGACGATGCGAAGCAGCAGATCGAATCGAGCGATCAGAACCTGTCCGAGGAGCGCGTCGGGCTGGAGAGCACCGACCTCACTTATGCCCTCGCCGAGTTCCAGTCGAAGCAGGTGGCCTTGCAGGCGGCACAAACCGTCTTCGCCCAGGCCAACAAGACGTC
>DATMIP010000354.1:0-2831 GCA_035554515.1 Sphingomonas sp.
GGGGATCAGCACCGATACGAAGCGCTCCGGATCGATCTCGGGCGCAACCGCGCGGTTCTGCGCGAGGTTCGAGCGTACCGCCAGGGCCGCAAGCAGCACCGCGCGCGCCGTTCCCAGGAAGATCGCCATGAAGAACAGATATTTCAGCAAGGCGTCGAGCCCGGCGAGAAGCAGGAAGATCGACACGTCGAACCGCACCGCGAGCAGGTCCGATCCGCCGATTTTCGGATTGACCTGGTCGCGGGAAAGCCCGGCGAGCGCGGAAACCGAAACGAACCTGTAGCCCCGTGCGCGCAGGGCATCGATCAGCACGGGCAGCGCGGCCACGGTCTGCGCCCGGTCGCCGCCCGAATCGTGGAGCAATATGATGTTGCGTGATTTGCCGTCGGCCGAGGGATCGAGATCCTCGCCCGCCTCGATCGAGCGGATCGTGTTGGCGACGATCGCCGGCGCGCCGGGACGTTGCCAGTCCTCCGAATCCACGTGCAGCCCGATATTGAGGTAGCCGGCATTCTGCGCCTCGAGGACAGGGCCGAGTTCGTTGTCGGTCGTGGGTTCGGCGTCCCCGAAATAGGGAATGCGCACCAGCCGCATCGAACGTCCGGTATAGGCCTGGATCAGCCGCTGGGTCGTGTTAAGCTCGATGCTCGCGCCGCGCGGACTGACCTGCGACATGTCGGGGTGGGTATAGCTGTGATTGCCCAGTTCGGAGCCCTGGTCGAGGATGCGGTTCAGCAGGAACGGGTGGGCCAGCGCATTCTCGCCGATCACGAAGAAGGTCGCCGGAACGTTCTTGGCCTTGAGTATGTCGAGGATTTTGGGCGTCCAGCGCGCGTCGGGCCCATCGTCGAACGTCAGCGCGACCTGGCCCGGCCTGTAGCCGGTGCGCGCGACCACATAAGGGGTCGGATAGGCGGCGAAATGCTCGTCGCGGATCAGCCCGTTCCTGTCGGCGGTGACGGTGCGCATGCCGTCGCCGGGCGTTTCCATGACCCGGACGATCTCGCCCTGGCCGACCACGTCGGGGACATTCCCGCGCGGTTCCAGCTTGCCGAATGCAGGCGGCATGTTTCCAACCCGTATCGCCCGGAAATCGTCCCAGATGCCCGGATCCTCTCCCCCCATTTTCCACAAGGCGACACCCGATGCACCCGCGGCCTTGATCGCGCGCAGCTGATTCCATCCGCTCGCCGCATCGAGCAGCCAGACGCGCCGCGGCGTGCCATCGTCGTCCTCATAGCCGAATGTCGCGTTGCCGCTCGCCGGATCGAACGTCATGGCCGATCCATTGTCATGCGCGATCAGCCAGGCCCGCTGCACCGTCATCGCGTCCGCATTGGCCTTCCCGACTGGCCAGTCCTGCGCGTAATTGCCGATCGCCACGATCAATTTGTCGCGCGGAATCCGCGTCAGCGCGATCCGCAGCTGCTGGACGAACCACGGCTGCGCCGCGATCGGACCGGGGCCGCTTCCATCATAATGCTGATCGTAATTCATCAGGAAAAGCTTGTCTGCGACGCGGCTATATTGCTTCAGATCCCAATCCGGATCGTCGACCGGCACCTGCACCGTGACCAGCAACTTTCTCGGCCCGAACCGGGCTTGCGCCTCCCTCAGAAAGCGGCGGTAAAAGGGATGCGCCCATGCGGGCAATTGTTCGAAATCGAATGAAATGCCGGCCGCGCGCTGGGCCGCCAGCATCGGCTCGAGCCGGTCGAGCAGCGCCTTGCGCGCCGCAGGGTCGCGCAATAGCCGCGCAATATTATCGCCGTCCCAAACCCCGCCGCGCACATTCTGGATCAGCGGAAATACCGCTGGACGGTGCTGACGCGACGCCAGCAACGCGCGCAGACCGCGATCATTGGTGATCTGAAGATCGTGTTTCGGTCCGACGACCGATCCGACGACGGGAACCAGCCAGTCGATCTCGCCGATATGGGCCGCGAGGCTCGCACGGCTGGCATCGTCCCACCAGATGTAAAAACCGACGATCGTCTGTCGCTGTGGCGCGGCGGAGCTGGATCCGGGCAGCCAGGCCGTCATGGCGCGCACCCGCCTGCGAAGATGGCCAACCTGCGCCTTGAGCGGCCGCGGCTGTTGGCGTTCCAGCCCGATCTTGAGCGGATCGGGTGCCGGCACGTTGATGATGGTCGCCGCAAAGCCGAACGCCACGCAGGTCAGGACGATGATCAGTCCCAGCAGGATGCGCTTGGACCAGCGCCGCCGCCGTCCGCTCGGATCGTAGAAGACCGGGGCATCCATTGCGTCTGACCCACCTACCTCCGCGCGCCGCGGCGGTACAATCCCGCGGCGGCGGCGGATTGCAGGAGAAGTGCGTGTCGCGCAAGGCCGTCGCAGCGCGGGCCGGCCAATTGCATTCGGATCGGTGTGCGCGAAATGCCGCTATTTCGCGGGCGGCAATCCCGATCCCGCGAGCAGCCATTTCATCCCCGCTGGCGTCGCCGCCGGAATGACCAGGGGCGATCGGTCGTGCAATATGATGCTGTTTCCGCTGATGGAAATTTCGGGCTTCTGTCGTATCCACAGGGCGCGAATGGACAATTCTTGCGGGGCGGGAGGATGCTGGGAATGGCTGATCTTTCAAGGCGGCTGCTATTGGGCGTCGGATCGGCCCTGACGCTGGCGCCGTCGATCGGGCGCGCGGTCTCGACCGGCAAGGGCGACGAAATAATAGCGCTATGGCCCGACAAGGCACCGGGCGATACGGGCGCGCGGATCGTGCGAAAGGTCGACGATCGTTCGCACGACGCCGGGCATCCCGATCGATGGATTACAGGCGTTGCCCGACCTACGCTGACCGTTCGGCGTCC
>DATMIP010000355.1:0-5135 GCA_035554515.1 Sphingomonas sp.
AGCTCAACAGCTTCGCGTCCGAAGTGACGCGCGTGGCGCGCGAGGTCGGAACCGAAGGAAAGCTCGGCGGTCAGGCCGAGGTCGGCGGCGTCGCCGGTACATGGAAAGACCTGACGGAAAACGTGAACTTCATGGCCTCGAACCTCACGGGCCAGGTCCGCAACATCGCGGACGTCACGACGGCCGTCGCCAACGGCGACCTTTCCAAGAAGATCACGGTCGACGTGAAGGGTGAAATTCTCGAGCTCAAGAACACCGTCAACACGATGGTCGATCAGCTCAACGGCTTCGCATCCGAAGTGACCCGCGTGGCGCGCGAAGTGGGTTCGGAAGGCAAGCTTGGCGGCCAGGCGCAGGTGCCGGGCGTCGGCGGTACGTGGAAGGATCTCACCGATAACGTGAACGCCATGGCGGCCAACCTGACCGGCCAGGTGCGTAACATCGCCGAGGTGACCACCGCCGTGGCTCGCGGCGACTTGTCCAAGAAGATCACGGTCGACGTGAAAGGCGAGATCCTCGAGCTCAAGAACACGATCAACGTCATGGTCGATCAGCTCAACGGCTTCGCATCCGAAGTGACGCGCGTCGCGCGCGAAGTGGGCTCGGAGGGCAAGCTTGGCGGCCAGGCGCAGGTGCCGGGCGTCGGCGGTACGTGGAAGGATCTCACCGACAATGTGAACGCCATGGCGGCAAACCTGACCGGCCAGGTCCGCAACATCGCCGAGGTGACGACCGCGGTGGCGCTGGGCGATCTGTCCAAGAAGATCACCGTCGACGTGAAGGGCGAAATCCTCGAGCTCAAGAACACCATCAACACGATGGTCGATCAGCTCAATTCGTTCGCGTCGGAAGTGACGCGTGTGGCACGCGAGGTCGGCACCGAAGGCAAGCTTGGCGGCCAGGCGCATGTGCGCGGCGTCGCCGGCACGTGGAAGGATCTGACCGACAACGTCAATCTGATGGCCGACAATCTGACCGGCCAGGTCCGCAACATCGCCGACGTGACCACCGCCGTGGCGAGAGGCGATCTTTCCAAGAAGATCACGGTCGACGTGAAAGGCGAGATCCTCGAGCTCAAGAACACGATCAACGTCATGGTCGATCAGCTCAACGGCTTCGCATCCGAAGTGACGCGCGTGGCGCGCGAAGTCGGCACCGAGGGCAAACTCGGCGGCCAGGCGCAGGTGCCGGGCGTCGGCGGTACGTGGAAGGATCTGACCGATAACGTCAACCTGATGGCGACCAACCTCACCAACCAGGTGCGCGGCATCGCCGACGTCGTGACCGCGGTGGCGCAGGGCAACCTCAAGCGGAAGCTGACGGTGGACGCCAAGGGCGAAATCGCCGCGCTCGCCGAGACGATCAACTTCATGATCGAGACGCTCGCGACCTTCGCCGATCAGGTCACCAACATGGCGCGCGAAGTGGGTATCGAGGGCAAACTCGGCGGGCAGGCGCGCGTGCCGGGCGCCGCCGGCCTGTGGCGCGATCTCACCGACAACGTCAACCAGCTCGCCGCCAACCTGACCGATCAGGTCCGATCGATCGCCGACGTGGCAACGGCCGTGACCAAGGGCGACCTTACCCGCTCGATCGCGGTCGCCGCGTCGGGCGAAATGGCCGCGCTCAAGGACAATATCAACGAGATGATCCGCAACCTAAAGGATCAGACGCTCAAGAATGCCGAGCAGGATTGGCTCAAGACCAACCTCGCCCGCTTCAGCCGCATGCTGCAGGGCGAGCGCGATCTCGCGACCGTGTCGAACCTCATCATGTCCGAGCTCGCCCCGCTAGTGAACGCCCAATATGGCGTGTTTTACGTGACGCGACGCGAGGAGAGCGAAACCGTGCTCGATCTCGTCGCGAGCTATGGCGCCGAGACTCGCGACGAGCTGAAGGACACGTTCAAGCTACGCGAAGGTTTGGTCGGCCAATGTGCCGCTGATCGCCGGGCAATGCTGCTCAAGGACGTGCCCAACGAGTTCATCAAGATCGGCTCGGGGCTTGGCCATGGCAAGCCGGCCAATGTTGTGATCATGCCCGCTTTGTTCGAGGACGACGTGAAGGCGGTGATCGAGCTGGCGTCGTTCAGCGAGTTTAACGAAACCCATCAAACCTTCCTCGACCAGCTGATGGAATCGGTCGGCATCGTGCTCAATACGATCGCAGCGACGATGCGTACCGAAGGCCTGCTCTCGCAATCGCAGCTGCTGACGCAGGAACTGCAGGCCCGCCAGACCGAGCTCACCACCAAGCAGGAAGAATTGCACAACACGAACGAGGAGCTGCAGGAAAAGGCCCAGCTGCTCGAAAATGAGAAGAAGCAGGTTGAAGCCAAGAATTTCGAGATCGAAATGGCGCGGCGTGCCGTGGAGGAAAAGGCCGAACAGCTGGCGCTGACATCAAAGTACAAGTCGGAATTCCTGGCCAATATGAGCCACGAGCTGCGCACTCCGCTCAATTCATTGCTGCTGCTATCAAAGTTGCTGGCCGACAATCCGCAGGGCAATCTCAACGAAAAGCAGACCGAATTTGCGCGGACGATCCACTCGGCCGGATCCGATCTGCTCAGCCTGATCAACGACATTCTCGATCTTTCGAAGATCGAATCGGGGACGGTGTCGATCGAGATTGGCGACATGCCGATGGCGGGCCTGGGCGCGCATATGGAACGCACATTCCGCCAGCTTGCAGCGGACAAGAATCTCGACTTCAAGGTCGAGTTCGACGCCTCGCTGCCCGCGGCGATCCGGACCGACGAGAAAAGACTGCAGCAGGTCATCCTCAACCTGCTTTCCAATGCCTTCAAATTCACCGCGCATGGCGGCGTAACCCTTGCCGTCAAGGATGCGACCGGCGGCTGGAGCACAAACCATCCGGTGCTCAAGAACGTCGATCATGCGATCGAAATCAGCGTAACCGACACCGGAATCGGTATCCCCGAAGACAAGCAGAAGCTGATCTTCGAGGCGTTCCAGCAAGCCGACGGCACGACCAGCCGCAAATATGGGGGCACCGGGCTCGGCCTGTCGATCAGCCGTGAAATCGCACGGCTGCTCGGCGGCGAGTTGCAGGTGCGCTCGCAACCGGGCGAAGGCTCGACCTTCACACTCTTCATTCCACTCCAGGCCAGCCTGCCGGTAACGCTGCCCGCCGCCGGCAGTCAGCCGCGCTATGAAAATAGCGGCGCGACGATCGCGTCCGCGCTGCCGACCAATCCCGAGATCATCGACGATCGCGACGCGCTTGGCGAAAGTCCGTTCGTCCTGATCGTGGAGGACGATCCGACCTTCGCCTCGATCCTGCTCGATCTGGCCCGCGAGGCCGGACTCAAGGGCGTCGTTTCGACGGCGGGCGCGGGCACGCTCGCGATGGCGCGCAAGCTCCAGCCGAACGCGATCACGCTCGATCTGGGGCTTTCCGATATTGACGGCTTCGTGCTGCTCGATCTGCTCAAGCACGATCCGCAGACCAGCCATCTGCCGATCCACGTCATTTCCGGCGCCGACGAGGCGGCGAAGGCAATCAATCTCGGTGCGTTCGGCATCACGACAAAGCCGGCAACGCATGAAGATTTGCGTGGCGTCTTCCAGGTTCTGGGCGCCCAGATTCACCGCTCCGAACGGCGTGTGCTGATCGTTGGCGATGCGCAGGCCCGCAAGACGGCCGGCGCGACGCTGACGGAGGCGGGAGTGCAGGCCGAAGACGGCAGCAGCCTCACCAAATATCGCAACCAGCTCCTGCGGTACGACGTCGTCCTGCTGGCCTTTGCCGACAGCGCCAAAGCCATCGCCGAACTGGCCAAGCTCGGCGCAGACGAACTGTCACCGCCAATCCTCGTCCTGGCGCAGGCCGGCGATGAGGGCGCTCTCGCGGCGGAGGCAACCGGCATGGGCGGCGGCCGCGATATCGGCATTGTCGGCGGGCTTGAGGAGCTGGCGCCGCGCATGGCTTACGCAACACGACGGGGACGGACGCCGATAAACGATAACGTCGATACCTCTCCGCGCGCGCCCGACGTGGACGAGTTGCGCGGCGCCAAGGTGCTCATCGTCGATGACGATATCCGCAACATCTATTCGCTCACCAGCGTGCTGGAGACTTACGGGGTCGAGGTGCTGCATGCCGAGCGCGGGCGTGACGGCATTACGATCATGGAGAATACACCTGACGTCAACGTCGCCCTGATCGACATCATGATGCCCGAGATGGACGGCTACGAGACGATGCGGCAAATCCGGGAGCGGCCGGCGATCGCGGGCGTGCCGTTGGTGGCGGTCACCGCCAAGGCGATGAAGGGCGATCGCCAGAAGTGCCTCGATGCCGGTGCATCCGACTATATCGCCAAGCCGGTCGACATCGAATTGATGCTGGCCCTGTTGCGTGTCTGGATAGCGCGGTCGAAAGAGGAGGCAGGCGCTCCAGTGCTCGAAACCGCCGCGGAGTAGGATGTGAAGATCCGTTCCCCCCTCGCCGGAGATACACGCATAGCCGGCGGCAAGACCGAGCGCGCGCGCATCCTCCTGGTCGACGATGACGAACGCAACCTGCTTGCCGTGAAAACGGTGCTGGACGACGTCGCGGACGTCGTGCTCGCCAATTCAGGCGAGGAAGCATTGCGCCATCTGCTCAAGGGTGAATTCGCGGTCATTCTGCTCGACGTCTATATGCCGGGCATGGACGGCTATGAGACCGCCCAGATGATCCGCAGCCGGGAACAGACCAAGCGCATCCCGATCGTCTTCCTTTCGGCAGTCAACAAGGAAAGCGAACATCTGCTGCGCGGCTATTCGATGGGCGCGGTCGACTATGTATTCAAGCCGGTCGACTCGGTCGTGCTCAGGTCAAAGGTGGCCGTGTTCGTCGATCTGTTCCAGATGCGGCGGGAAATCCAGCGCAACGCCGCGCACGAGCAGAAATTGCTCGACGCGACGATCCGCGCGAACGCCGAGAAATTGCGCATCGAGCAGGAGCTGCGGCGGGCCGAACAGCGCCAGGCCGCTATCCTCGAATCGCTGCCGATCGTGCTCTACCTTGAAGACAGGGACGCCCAGCCACGCGTGCCCCGCTTCGTTTCGGGGAATTTCCGCGCGCTGACCGGCTACGAATATGATCATCTGCTCACCAACCCCACC
>DATMIP010000356.1:0-2980 GCA_035554515.1 Sphingomonas sp.
CAGGCGCGGCATCCTCTTTCAATCGCGCTTAAACAGACTCAGTGTGGCGGGCTGAGGCCTAGCGCGCCGGCCACGGCTGCATAAGTCTGTGCCGCCAACAGCTTGCGATCGAGCTTCGCGCCGTCGAGCGGTGCGAGGAAGCGAAGCGTTACCCGCACCGGAGCCGGCCGATTGAGCATGCGCAGAAGTTCGCTCTTGAAACTCGCACCATCGGGCCAGGCAATCTCCGCGGCGCGCATACCATAGTCGATCGCGACCGGCTGGACGATCGCACCAGCTTCGTTCGCCGCGGCGAACAGCGAGGGACGAAAAGCATCGAGCGTCACGCCATTGCCGGTGCCGCCTTCGGCAAACAATACGACCGGACGACCTTCCGTGAGGGCGATCGAAACGGCATTCGCCTGTTTGCGCGCTTCCGCTCGCTTCTGGCGGGCCACAAACACGCTCCCGCCGATCTTCGCCAACCAGCCGATCACCGACCAGCCCGCAATCTCCGACTTGGCGATGAAACGCGCGCGCGTTGCACCGCCGAGTGTGGGAATATCGAGCCACGAAATGTGATTGCCCGCGTAAAGCGCATTGCCGGTGACAGGCCGGCCCTCGACCGCGACGCGCAGCCCCAGCAGCCAGCCGACCCGGCCCAGATAGAAGCTTACCCACCAGGCGCCGCCGCCGCCGAGCCGAAAAATTGCCCATAACGGGAGGCAGACAAGGAGCAAGGCCGTCATGGCTAGCACGCGCGCCACCGCTCTTGGCTTCATATCTGGAAGTCAGTCCTGCCGATCGAGCGACACGCCGTATAATTCCATGCGATGGTCGACGAGCCGGAAACCCAGTTTCTCGGCGATCCTCTTCTGCATGGCTTCAAGCTCGGCGTCGACAAATTCGATCACCTTGCCCGTTTCGACATCGATCAGATGATCGTGGTGGGTTTCTGCCGCTGCTTCGTAACGGGCGCGTCCATCCCCGAAATCATGACGTTCAAGAATGCCCGCATCCTCGAACAGGCGCACCGTACGGTAAACGGTCGCGATCGAAATGCCGGGGTCGATCGCGGCCGCGCGCGCATGCAGTGCCTCGACATCGGGATGATCCTCGGCCTCGGACAGGACACGCGCGATCACCCGCCGCTGTTCCGTGATGCGCAGGCCTTTGTCGGCGCACAGAGTTTCCACGTCGATCCTGCGGGTCATCGGTATATGCTAACGGCTTTATGGTGCTGTTGAAAGGGCGTCAGCCGAGGTCAGCATCGATCGGCCGCGCAAGCGTGAGCGCATCGCGCATCATACCATCGGTTCCGAGATAATATGCGCGACGGCGTCCTACCTGCGCGAAGCCCGCGCCGCGATAAAAATCGAGCGCTTCGTTGCCGTCGCGTACCTCGAGCAACAGCCGGTGGGCGCCCTTGCCAGCCGCAATTTCAGCAGCGCGTTCGATCAGCGCGCGTCCGACGCCGTGTCCGCGCGCGGCGGGCTCGACTGCCAACAGCAGCAGTTCGGCTTCGTCCACCAGCAGTCGGCTAAGCGCGAAGCCGACGGTGCGGGCACCCTGTTCGGCAAAGGTCAGCCAGACGTCCGGCAGCGACAGGATGCCGAGGCACTGCCCAGCATTCCACGCCTCGCCGAACGCGGGATCGAATGCATGCTCCATCACGTCCATTAGCGAACCAATATCCCCATGGTCCCCTTCGCGGAGCTCGATTTTCATCGCGGCAACGCCGCATCCGGCGCGCGCCCGTAAATCGGGCTCGGCTGCAATCGCGCGAGAGCCGCCGGAAGCGATCGCGCATCGGCGGCGTTGGGCAACCGCTCGGCCGAGCGGCCATTACCGCGTGCCGCCACCAAAAGATGCGCGCCAGATCCCAGCACCAGATCGTCCGAAACCTCGATTGCCGCTTCGGCCGGCGATAGCGACCGCAGGTGGCTGACGGACGTGAGCGGCGGCCGGACGAAGCGTTGGACGAACAATTCGCCATGCCCACCGCAGATCGCCACGCCGATCCTTTCCTCCTCCGCCGTCGCCGCGATCAGCGCCAGCGCACTGTACCCGGCAACTTCGATTTGCCATGCCAGCGCGAAAGCGCGTGCCGCGGCCAGGCCGACACGAATACCCGTGAAACTGCCCGGACCGCAATCAACCAGAATAAGGTCGGTGCGATTTAGCCCCGCCGCGGTCAGCACCTCGCCAATCATCGGCACCAGCCGTTCGGCATGGCCACGTCCCACTATTTCATGCGCGGACGCCAGGATCGTGTCGCCATCGAGGAGCGCCACCGAACAGGCGGCGGTCGCCGTCTCGATCACCAACGTCGTCATGCGATCAGAGCAGCTGGTTCGCTTCGTCGAAGTCGAGGCGGGGCAGGCGACCAAATATGGTCGTGGGATCGCCATGTCCGAGCGTCGATATGAAGTTGCTCTGGTACGTCGTGCCCGCGAAAAAGGCCTGATCGACCTTTTTCGTATCGAAACCCGACATCGGCCCCGTGTCGAGCCCCAGCATTCGCGCCGCAATGATGAAATAGGCTCCCTGGAGGGTCGAATTTCGGAATGCCGATTCGCGGATCAGTGCTTCGTTGCCAAGGAACCAGGCGCGCGCGTCCTTGTGCGGGAACAGCTTGGGCAGATGTTCGTAAAATTCCATATCCATGGCGAGAATCGCGGTCACAGGCGCCTTGCGCACCTTGGGCGCGTTCTGAGCCGAACAGCAACCGGCGAGCCTTTCCTTTGATTCCTGGCTTGCACACCAGACGATACGCAGCGGCTCCTGGTTGGCCGACGTCGGCCCCCATTTCAGCAGATCCCAGATCGCATGCATTTGGGCCAGGCTGACGGGCTCGTCGCTAAACCCATTATAGGTGCGTGCTGAACGAAAGACACGGTCGAGGACCTCATCGGGCAGCGGATCGGCCAATTTTTCCCCCTCAGGCAGCGCGGACTTCGGTTACCTCAGGCACATAATGTTTGAGCAGTTGCTCGATGCC
>DATMIP010000357.1:0-14123 GCA_035554515.1 Sphingomonas sp.
GCCTACTACAACCGCTACTCCAACCTGCAGGTGCAGCGGACAGTGACGGTTGGCTCTGCCTTCTTCAGCATCACGCAGAACGCCGCGTCGTCGCGCACGCCCGGCGTCGACGTCGACGCCGCGTTCGTTATTTCGCGCACGTTGCGCCTCAACACGAACTACTCATTCCAGGACGCGAAGATCAGCCGGTATCAGATTAACGCCGCGACCCTGCTCCGCGACGTCCGAGTTCCGCGCTCCCCGCGCCACTCGGGGCTGGTCGGGCTGGACTGGTCGGACGATATCGGGCCCGGCCGGGCCGCCCTTGGGGGCGACGTGACCTACAAGTCGTCATTCACCAACGACATCGCCTTTTCGGCGGCGACCGGCGTCCTCACCGCGCCCTTGCCCGGCTACGCGGTCTTGAACGTGCGCGGCTCCTACACGTTCGAGGGTTGGCAGATCAGCGGCTACGTCCGCAACCTACTTAACAAGAACTATGCCGTTTCGGCCTTCATCGCTAACCCTGCCGTTTTCCAGTACTGGACGCCGGCCGAGCCCCGCACTTTCGAGATCACGCTGAAGCACTCTTTCTAGCGGGCACGCGTCCGGCTCGATGAGGAATTCAGTCCGATGACGTCGCCACAAAGCAGATCCCGAATCGATCGTCCGGGTAGGCTCGTGCTCGCCATAATGCTGTCGCTTTGCGAGGGGATCGATCTTGCCTCGATGGGCGTGGCGCTACCGCAGATCTCTCTCGCCTTGGGACTCGACCCCCGACAGGCGGGTGCGGTGGCGAGCGCCAGCATGCTTGGCATCGTGTTCGGCTCGGTGATTTTCGGCCGACTGGCCGACGTTTACGGCCAGAGACGGGTGATGGTCGCGGCCGGCCTCTGCCTCGGCCTGTTCTGCGCAGCGACGCCGAGCGCCTGGGACTTCAGGTCGCTCCTGGTCATTAGGCTTTTTGCCGGACTCGGGATGGGTGGGCTGCTGCCGATCATAATCGCTATGGCCGCCTCGGCCACGGATCGCGCCCGCGCCACCGCTATCAGCCTCGTGATGGGCATCGGCCCGATCGGCGGCATTCTTGCGGGAGTGCTCGCGCTGACCACGGGCTGGCAATCGATCTTCTGGGTCGGCGGGGCTGCGCCACTCGTCTTCATCGGGCTTGCGTTGCTGCGCGACTTCTCGGACGGGTCGCCGCGGGCAGCCGTGCCGTCGCCTGTCCCGGTCTCGACCACGCTCTTCGGCGAGGGTCGCGCAGCGGGGACGGCGCTGATCTGGCTCGCAGCCTTCTGCTCCGTGATGGCAAACTACATCATAATCAACTGGCTCCCATCCCTCCTCGTTGGGGCGGGATGGGCCGACCGTGAGAGCAAGGTCGCGTTGATGACCTACTCTGCCGGCTGCGTAGCGGGCAATTTGCTGGTCGGCAGGCTGCTGGAACGGAACCACCTGCGCGGCGCCGCGGCGTTGGCTTATGGCGGCGCGGCTGTCCTCGTGGTGGCGATCGCCCACTCCGCGAGTGTCGCGCTTTTCCCCATTGTCTTTGCCACGGCAGTCTGCATCATAGGGGGCCAGCTCATAACAATTGTGCTGACCCCGGCATTCTATCCGGAGAATTGCCGGACGCTGACGCTGGGCGCGACGTTCTCCGTTGGACGGATCGGGGCGGCTGTCGGACCACTGCTGATCGGTCAGCTGCTTCTGATCGGGCTGCCTTCCACCAGCGCGATCCTGGCGCTGGTGCCGGTGCTGGCCGTCGCGCTCCTCGCAACGCTCTTCCTCTTCCCGCTTGTTGCCAGCGTCGGCAGGTCTGGCGCGCGCGCGGGTAAACCAATCGAGTCACTGGGCAGCGCCATCGACGCGCCGCCGGTCTGACCGGCCCGGATCCGGGCCGTCGACCGGTCTGGCGGCGCGCGGCGCTAGTGTGCAAGATGCCGACGTCTTCCTCTCATTCGCTGATCTGGATACTTCCGGGCCGCCGCCCAGGCCTGTTTCAATCTGCGCCGCCGGGAGCTAACGGGAGGCGGCGGCTCGACCACGCGTCGGGAGTCAGCCCAGGTTGCGAATTGCGACGTTGGGTATCGCGTGGCGACGGAGAATGCGATGAAGGCAAGCGAGGACAAGGAGTTCGTCGAGGGGCTCGCGCGAGGAATCTCCGTCATCGAGGCCTTCGACGCGGAACGCCCAGAGCTCACCCTAACCGAAATCGCCCGCAAGACGGGCCACAGCCCGGCGGCTGTCCGGAGGAGCATCTTTACACTTGAGGCACTCGGTTACATCCGCCGGACCGAGAAGCGCTTCGTGCTTACGCCGAGAATCCTCATGCTCGGCGCCGCATACTTCAAGTCCGCGCACGTCGAGGACGTGCTCCTCCCGGAATTGCGCTCTTTCGTCGAGCGGAAGGGGGACGCCGCGTCCGTTGGCGTGCTGGTTGGGCGGGACCTCCTCTACATCGCCCACCACTCCTCCGGCAACGGGCTGCGGCCGGTCGCTGGCACGGGCATCACATATCCGGCGCACGCGACGTCAATGGGCAGGGTGCTCCTGGCCTCGGCCGATCCCGCGACATTGGACACCTTTCTCGCCGAGCCGTTGAAGGCTCTGACCGACGTGACGGTCACGGATCCAGAGGCGTTCCGCGCCATCGTGGCGGCGGCGCGCCGGGACGGCTACGCGACGGCGGTCGATCAGCTCGCCTACGGGGTCACCTCGATCGCCGTGCCGGTGACGCTCCCGGGGGGCGAGGTCATAGCGGCGGTCAACAGCTCAGGCTACACGGGCAGGGTGACCCCAGAGACGCTTGCCGCCGAACGCCTGGAAGATCTCCGCGGCCTCGCGACGCGTCTCGCATCCATGGTCGCGCAATACCCCGCATTCGTGCACTCGCTGGCCCGCGCCGCATAGATTCCCAGCCCGGGTCGACCGAGGCCTCTCACTCCAAAGCCGATTGACAAGGCGGTTGGGCGCGGCCACTGTGTTTGCGAAAACAGTTTCGCTACGCGAAAAACAAGCAAGCGGCCGGATGGTGAGGAGTTAGCGAGAGATGAAGATCGGCCCGGACGTGGCAGCTATCACGCGCATCAGCGGTTCAAATCCGAAGACGATCATCGTCCGGGGGCGCGATCTCGCGGGTGAGTTGATCGGCAAGATCGGATTTACCGAGCATGTCTGGCTCCTGCTCACGGGCGAGCTCCCAGACAAGCGGCAGCAATGTATCCTCGATGCGACGCTCGTGGCGATTGCCGAGCATGGCCTGGTCCCGAGCGTCGTGGCGGCGCGCATGACCCTCGCCGCAGCACCGGAAGCCGTTCAGGGGGCGGTCGCTGCGGGCCTGCTGGGATGCGGATCGGTCATTCTGGGCAGTGCGCAAGACGCGGGCGACCTGCTCACCGCGGTAGTCGCCGCCGATGTGGACGTAGCAGTCGGCGCGCATTCGGTCGTGACGGCGTATCGCGAGCAGAAGCGGCCAATCCCGGGTTACGGCCACCCCTTGCACAAGGACGGCGACCCCCGGTCGCACAGGCTGTTTGCGCTCGCGCGCGAGTTGGGTGCCTTCGGGCGGCACTGCGAGGCGGCGCACGCTGTCGAGCGCGTAGTGCCGGAGATCGTCAACCGGCAACTCGCCATAAACGTCTCATCGGCGATCCCCGCCGTCTTGCTGGACGTGGGGTATCCGCTGCGAGCGTTGCGGGGCGTGCCACTGCTCGCACGTACCGGAAGCATCATCGCCCACCTCCTGGAGGAACAGGCGTCGCCAATCGGCTTTCACATGGCGAACGCCGCGTCGGCCGCCATCACTTACACGGGGCCGAAGCCGGGAGGCTTCGTCGCCGACGAGAATTGAGGAGACCGGGATGAAGGTGCTCGAAGGCATCCGCATCGTCGAGCAGGGGACATTCATCACCGGTCCGTGCGCGGCGATGCTCCTCGCCGACCTGGGCGCGGACGTGATCAAGGTCGAGGGTCCCGGGAACGGCGACCCGTATCGTAGCTTCGGCGACGGGTTCTACAGCGCTCATTTCCAGGCCTACAACCGGAACAAGCGCAGCATGACGATCGACATGAAGAGCGACGATGATCGCACAGTGCTTCTGAACCTAATCGATTCGGCAGACGTCTATATCCAGAATTTCCGCCCTGGAGCGGCGAAGCGCATGGGTGCCGACGCGGAGACGCTCCACGCGCGTAACCCGCGTCTTGTCTACTGCTCGATCAGCGGCTTCGGACAGTCCGGACCTTATGCCGGCCGGCCAAGCTACGACTCGGTGACGCAGGCCCTCTCCGGCTTCCTGGGGGTCGCGATCGATCCCGCGTCGCCGAGGCTCCTGGGCCCGGCGCTGGCGGATGCGATCACCGGCTACTATGCGGCGCTCGGCATCATGGCGGCGCTCGTCGAGCGCGGGCGGACCGGTAGCGGGCGGCTTCTGGAGATTTCGATGCTTGAAGCGATGATGCATTTCGCGGTCGAGCCCTTTACCGGCTACTTCGCACTCGGCGAGGTCCCGACAGCCCTAGACAGACCGCGTCTGGCCCAGGCCTATGTGGTCAGGTGCGGCGACGGGAAGCTCATCGGAATCCACATGTCGTCGATTGAAAAGTTCTGGACCAACTTGGTCGAGGCGCTCGACGTGCCCAGCTTGGCGGAAGATACCCGCTTTCGCGAGCGCCAGGGCCGCATCGCCAACTACGACGCTTTGCGGTCCGAACTCGACGGCATCTTCGCGCGTGCGGACCGTACGACCTGGCTTGCGCGGCTCGGGCGCTTCGACCTGCCCTTCGGGCCGGTGAACTCGATCCCGGAGGCTGTCGACGACCCGCAGGCAAGACACCTCGGCATGTTCGTCCCAGTCTCGCAGCGGCATGAGGGTGCGGAACTCGCCGTCCGTCCCGCCTTCAATTTCGATGGCGAACACGCGCAGAGCGTCAAGGCGGCGCCGAGGACCGACGAGGATGGCGCCGCCATACGCCGTTTGCTGTCGGAGAGGCCAGGCCACTGGCCGGCGGCGGTTCAGGCGGCCTGAAGGGTCGCGGAGAAAGGAGAGACGAGATGGAATTCGCGACCGAGGAGAACATCACGGCTCAGGCCGAGGAGCGCTGGGCGACGGTGCACGACCCCCGCCTGCGCCAGTTCATGACAGCTGCCGTGCGCCACGCCCACGCGTTCGTCCGCGAGGTCGAGCCGACGCACGAGGAGTGGCTTGCGGCGACCGAGTATCTCGCAGCGGTCGGCAGGATCAGCGACGCCAAGCGCAAGGAGTTCATCCTCCTCTCGGACGTGCTGGGCATCAGCATGCTGGTGGTGATGATAAATGGGCGCAAGCCGGCGGGTGCGACACCCGACACCGTGCTAGGGCCATTCCACATCGAAGACTCGCCGACGCTGGTCGCAGGTGCCGACCTGTCCGATGGGCTACCGGGCGAACCCGTCTTCATCAGCGGCAGAGTTCGGGACCTCGACGGGCGTCCGCTGCCGGACGTCCTGCTCGACATCTGGCAGGCCGACTCTGATGGTGTGTACGAGGCGCAGATTCCGGATTCGGATGCCCGCCTGCGCGCGCTGCAGCGAACCGACGCCGATGGCCGCTACGCCTTCTGGACCATTGCCCCGAAGGGATACGCGATTCCGATGGACGGACCTGTCGGGACCCTGATCGAACGCACGGACATCGCCTACTTCCGACCCTCGCACATCCATTTCCTGCTCTCGGCGCCCGGCTACCAGACGATCATCACGCACCTCTTCCGCGAGGGGGCCGAATATATCGATCGCGACGTGGTGTTCGGGACGCGCCGCGAACTGGTCGTCCCGTTCGTGGAGCACAATCCCGGCAAGGCTCCCGACGGGACGACCGTCCGGACGCCCTTCCTCACCGTGGAATATGACTTTGTGCTCGCGCCCGTTTCCGCGGGCGGGTCGGCCGACACGTGACTGACGGCTCCGCGATGGCCGCCATCCGGGTGCTGGCTGTCTCCGGCAGCCTACGTTCGGGCTCCTACAACACCGCGCTACTCAAATGTGCCGCCGAGATGGCTCCGGCCGACATGATCGTTGACGTCTACGACGAGCTTGGCAGGGTGCCGCCCTACGACGACGACGTGCGGGCGGTAGGCTATCCGCCGATCGTACAGCGCCTCCGCGAACGGGTGCATGCCGCGGACGCGCTGATCATCGCCACACCCGAATACAACCGCTCCTTCTCCGGCGTGCTGAAGAACGCGATCGACTGGGTGTCGCGGCCGCCCGACCAGCCGTTCGCGGGGAAGCCCGCGCTCGTCACCGGTGCCGCCGCCGGGGCTCTCGGAACCATCGCCGCGAACTATCAGTTGCGCCAGGTTCTCTCGGTGCTCGGCGTCCACGTCCTTCCGGGCCTCGAGTTCGTCATCAACCACGCCGGCGAGAAGTTCGACGGCGACGGGATCCTCGTGCATCAGCCGACCCGCGACATGCTCGCCACACGCCTCGCGGACCTGATGCGGCTCGCGGCTGCGCTGGCCGGGCGCAAGAGCGATTGACCATCGCCGGTCCCGCACGCCGCGCGAGAAAATCTGGGACGCGCGTCGTCGAGCACCGCGACGATGGCACATGCCTCGTCTACATCGATCGGCACCGGGCTCGTGACGGTTTTGCGCTGGTCACCTGAGCGTTTTATGCTCGCGACAGGACATCGACGAGGATGATCAAGCATTCAGAAGAGTTCAAGCATGAGGCGGTGCGGATTACCCGGACCAGCGGGTTGCCGCGGGAGCGGATTGCGTTGGATTTGGGGATCGGCAAGTCGACGCTGGGCAAGTGGTCGTCGCAGTATCGGCCCTAGGAAATGGTGGCGGCGCCGCAAGCGGATCGGGCGCGTGAGAATGAACGGCTTCGCCTTGAGAACCGCGTGCTCAAGGAGGAGAGGGTTATTCTAAAAAAGCCACGAGTTCTTCGCCAGCCAGCGGGCGTGAAGTTCGCGTTCGTCGAGATCGGGCGTCATTTATGGCCGGTGGAGACGATCTGTTGGTGAATGCGGACCAGCACAGGTGGCTCTCGTTCATGGTGATCGCGACCCGTGAGCCAGCGCGCGCACGGATATGAAGGCAGGACCCGCCGGACGGAGGCGAGGAATTGGACGCTGGTGGCAGGCGGGCGGACCGTCGGTTCGACGCAATCGAAGGCTCCGCGCTATCACCCTCGCTCGACGCGGCTGCACGGACGCCTGCTCCGCGCCGTCGCGGCTGCCGCCGGGACCGAGCCGGAGCGTCCGGTCCGCCACCGGCACCAGGCCTAGGCGCTCGCGGGGTTGGCGACCGGGATCAGCAGGTGGGAATCAAATCGGCCGCCGGCGTGGACCACATGCCGCCCGGCGTTCCGGGTGATGTGGTTGGGCGTGAACTTGCCTTCGCCGTATGAATAGACGTCAGTGCCCTGGATCACGACCCGGAGCTTCTCGCCCGCCCGGAATAAGGTTGACGACGGCCAGATCTCGATGTCGATCGGAACGATCTCGTCCGGAGCTAGGGTTTCCTCCTTTGTGTGCAGGTGCACCGGCCGCCACGGCGTCGAGCGCTCCTCGTCCAGCGCCCGGTGGGACACGCGTAACCAGCCGAGCGCGACGGGACCGTCCTCCTGCGCGGAGAAGAACGGAAACCCGACATAGTTTCCAGCGGCGTCGAACTTCTGGATGGCGACGAAGACGTCCATGTCGTCGGCCCCGGCGGCCTGCACCCACAGCCGGAGCTTCATGTCGCCGGTGACCTCGGTGTCCCTGTCGAACACGTGGTCGTATTCGAGCCTGTCGTCGTGGTAAGCCCGCGCGGACATATCGGCATCGACGCTGTATGACGCGGCGGCGGCGTCAGCGGGAAACCGGTCCGTCAGCGACCCGGCCTGGTTGTCCAGATAGAGCGGCCGATATTCGACGCACGCGGGCGGCCACTCCTGCCCCTCGCGGACTTCCCCCTGGTAGTATCTATCTCGCAGTTCGAGACGCACGCGTGGCCACGCGTCGATCCCGGAATCCTCGCCCTTGAGGAAACGGTCGAAGAACTGCCGTTGGCGCGCGAGGGCCTCGGGTGTGTAATAATATTCCCACTTCTTCCGCCCATGGACCTCGAGCCACTTGTCCTTGGACTTTAGCTCGTTGAAGGCGCTGATCGTGCCGCGAGTGTGGAGTCCCTGGTCGGACCAGCTCGCCACGATGTAGGCCGGCACGTCGACATCGCTCAGGTCCGCCACCTTGCTCGCCCAGTAGTCGTCGAACAGCGGATGCTCCTCCATCATCTGCCAGACATTCTCGACCTCGTTATGCGACCAGCCAGAGGTCATCTGCCATACTTGGACGAAGCGGTCGGCGATCCCGCCGATGTAAGCGGTCTCGCGATAGGGATCGCGGAACCCCTCCCAGGGATTGATGGCCGCCAGGTGCGGAGGCTTCGCGGCCGCCGCTCGCCACTGGATGATGGTGAAGTAGGAGACACCGCTCATGCCTACCCGGCCATTGCACCAGGGCTCGATGGCGAGGGCCTCGATCACATCATAGGCGTCCTCGCCCTCCTTCACCGCGCCCCAAAGGTTGGCATTGCCCTCCGACTCCCACGCGCCGCGGGGATCGACGATCGCCACCGCGTAGCCGGCGGCGGTCCAAAAGACCGGGTCCGGCGCCTCGAACGCGGTGTACTTTGAGACCATGTCGTCGGTCATCCCACCAAATTTGTAGAAATGATGGTATGTCGGCGGCGCGAACTTGCCGTAGGGGCCCCAGCCGATGATCACCGGCACGCCGGTCGCGTCCGCTGGACGGAACACATCGGCATAGATTTTGACGCCGTCGCGGAGCGTGATGGCATAGTCCCGGTCGATCACCATCCCGTCGGCGTTCTCCCGACGTGGGTTTAAGCCGGGATGTCCCGCGTCGGCGGGTCGCATACCGGGACGCAACCTGAGATCAAAATCTGCCATTCACGCTCTCCGCTAGTCGTCGGCACGGGGCCGGTACCTCCGTGGCGGCGAAGCGCCGCCTTGTCCACGGCTTCTCAGCTTCGGCTTATTGCCCACCTGCGAGCCCGGCAACCCAGAACGATCGGACATCCTATGGACGCCCGGTTCGGACCCCGATCCGCTTCACCGGCGACTACGCGACGACTTCTCCGAACTCACCACCTTGCCGGCACCAACCGCTGTTCTGCCCGCAGGCCGCCGGCGGGCCGTGGCCGGTCCAGCCGGACCGCCCCGCCAAGCTCCCTCAACTCGCGATAAACAGGATAGGGATCGGCGAGTGTCGCATCGGAGAACGGATCGATATCCGATACCGGCGCGAGCCGGGCCGCGATTGAATGTCCCGCGCTTGTCGTCATTGCAAGCCTCCGCAACTGTCTGACATTGAGCCGGTTCCAAAAATGCGCGTGCGCTGAAGTCCAGCTGACCGCGGCCGGGATCAAGCGCGCCTGTGCCAGCAACCGCATCATCTCGACCGACCGCCTTGAGACACGCGTCTTGCACGGCTTGCGGGCATTGCGCGGGGACTTCTTGAGCTTTGCGAGCGGCACGAAAATCTCGACGCCCAACACAGGCTCGGCGGCCACGGTTTCGGCAACAGCGTTCATCATACTACTCCTTCTAAAACCACACACACCCCGGAATGGGGTGGGCGGCGAAAGAGCGACCGGCTGGCCCGGCGACGGAGCCGGGCAGCACCCGCAGGGCCGGAACGCAGAGGAGGTAAGCGCGCCTACGCGCGTTGCGGCCCGGCGCGGCGGGCCTAAAGGGAAGCGACGCCCACCCCATAGCGGGAGTGCAACGATCCACGCGATCGGGCCGGCGAACGCCCTGGCCCGATCTCCGCAGTTCGGAACAGCTACAATCCGCAGAGCGGATTGGCCGATCGGCGCGGGATCGCGCCGCCCCGCCATGCTGATCGTCACCCGATAGGGCCGAGACCCGTCAGGGGGCTCGGTCGAAGCGCAGCGGAGATAGAGAGCGGCGGTCCCGTAGGGAGGTGCCAACCTTGCTTTCTTGTCCATCATCGACTAAGATGCAGTCACTGACTTATGGAGACGAACATGGCGGTGATGACGATCCGTAACATCGACGATGTTATCAAGAAGCGCCTCCGTGTGCGCGCGGCCGTCAATGGTCGGTCGATGGAGGATGAGGCGCGAGACATTCTGCGCTCAGCGCTGTCCACAGACGATCCGCGACCCCGCAATCTCGCTCAAGCGATCCTTGAGAGGTTCGGTCCTTTGGGCGGCGTCGATCTGCCTGCCGTACCGCGTGAGGCGATCCGGCCGCCGGTGGACTTCGGCGAATGATCGTCCTCGACACCAACGTCATTTCCGAGCTGATGCGGCGCGAACCTGACGCAAAGGTCATCGCGTGGATCGGCGAGCAGCCGATGGCGGGGGTATTCACGACGACGCTGACGCAGGCGGAAATCTTCTACGGTCTGGCGCTGCTGCCCGAGGGACGACGACGCGATGATCTGCTCGCGGCGGCGAGTCCGATGTTCGATGTCGATCTGGCGGGGCGCGTCCTGCCGTTCGATACCGACGCGGCCCTTGCCTATCCCGAGATCGCCGCTGGGCGGAAACATGCTGGCAAGCCAATCAGTCAGATCGACGCGCAAATCGCCGCCATCGTGCGCTCGCGCGGCGCGCGGCTGGCGACTCGTAACGTCCGCGATTTTGCCGATTGCGGGATCACGGTTGTCGATCCGTGGAGCGAAGCATGACGTCCGCCGCAGCACGCCCCTATCTGCGCTACGCCGCGACAGAGCCTTTGCGCGAGGCGCGGTGGCGACGCAGCGTGTCAGGATGGCCCTTCCTCGCAAGCTTCGCCGCCGGACGTCTCGTCGCTGGGCTGAAAGCCCGGACGACCTGCACGACTATGTCAACCGCGCCGCGCCGCGCCGGGCTTCGCGCCGATCGCGCGAGGATGACGGGCCAATCGTCGTTACCGATGACTGGCCGGAGCAGGTTCCGATCGGCGATGCCGAGCTGCGCGCGATCGAAGGCCATATGCGGCAAGAGCTGGACAAGCTGTTCGAATCAGCAGATCAAAAGCTGGACCGGGCACACGACCGATTCCGAGGTCGCTCGCTATACCGCCGCCGCCTCACAAGAGCTGCTTTCGGACAGCGCCGCCGATATGCTGATGGCTAACCTCGCGCAAAGGTTAGCCAACGCTTCCGATAAGGCTCTGCAAAACAAAGCATAATTTCGGAAGGTGGCGCACCTCATCGGATAAACATAACGGATACATGTTGCCGTTTGCACTACTATAGTACCGCCCCGCACTGCCAGAAGGCGCCCTCTGCCGTAAGTCGCGGCGGCCAGCGCTACGAATGCAAGAGTCAGCCAGTGCTAGCGAGTCGCATAGAACCGCCGATCGCAAGCTTTAACGAATTGGCCCAGCCATCGCGATAACGCCCAGGATACGGGCTCTTTGAGAGCACTTCGCTTCACGTCGCTCGCACTTCAGCCAGCTGCCTGATCGCGTAGTCGTCCTTCCAGCAGACGGCGGCCTGCCAGGCAGCAGCAGCTTGTGCGGCGACGTCTTGGGCGGCGACGTCCATGCCAGTAGCAGCGCGATTTAAGCAGCCTAAGTCAATTTCCGGAACGTCTAGATGTGCTTCGTCCCAATCTATTAGTGCAACCTGGCATCCAGTTATGCGGATATTGCCGGGATTGGGATCGCCGTGAACGACGCGTAACTCACGGTTGGCCACGCGCTGCCACGCGGCTCGGCATCGCAGTACGGCCTCAGGTGGCATTACGGCCAGGTCGATCCTCGTCCCGGCGTAAGAGTCGAGAAGATCGATCGAAGATCGCCAACCCGGGCGCTGCGGCCAGCCTTGTGTCACCCGATGCAACTGACGGAGTGTGTCGGCTACGCGACGCCAATCGTCCTCGGTGCTGGGCGGTTCGCCGTCCATGTATGTCGTTATCATCAGCCCGCCGACGAACAGCCGTCCGTCCAATGCCGGTATGGGCACCGGTACCGCCAAGCCCTGTTGATGGAGGTATTGTAGAAGGCGGGCTTCCCACGCGAGATCGGCCTCGCTTCTGCTCCCGACCCTACCGACTGCAAGTGCGCCGTGGACACGCACTCTCCACACGTCGTTGGCAACACCGCCAGCGATACGCTCGATGCGACATGCGTCGGCACCCCACAGCCGCAAGGCTTGCCATCCCGCCGGCGGTTTCTTCAACATCACTGATCCCTAGGCCGACGTTTGACACTTGACTTAACCGAATGGTTATTTAACAGTATATGCAAATGACCCCGCTCGATCAAACCTTCAGCGCCTTAGCCGACCCTATTCGGCGCGCGATCCTGGTGCGACTTCACCGTGGAGAAGCGACGGTCGGCGAACTAGCGCGCCCCTTTGCTGTTTCACTGCCGGCGATCTCGCGGCACCTGAAGGTACTGGAGAGCGCCGCGCTCATCTCAAATCGCCGCTCGGGAAAGCAACGCATCTGCGCGTTGACCCCCGCCGCCCTCGATGAGGCGCGGGACTGGCTGACGTTCAGCGAGCGGTTCTGGGCTGGCAGCCTCGATCGACTGTCGGAGCACATCGATAAAACAACGCCGGAGACAAAGAAATGACGCCGAACCTAGACGACACAACGCTGGAAATCAGCCAACTGTTCGACGCTCCCGCCGCGAGGCTGTTCGACGCCTGGACGTCCCGTGAGGAATGGCAGGCCTGGATCGGCCCGAAAGGCGTAACCTGCGAAGTCCCGACGCTGAATGCCACGGTCGGCGGCGAATACCGCGTCATCATGCACACGCCGAAGGGCGAGGTCCGCGTCGCGGGCGTGTTTCGCGAGGTCTCCCCGCCCAACAGGATCGCCTTCACGTGGGGCGCCGAAGGCGACCCCACACGCCAGTCTCTCGTCACAATCGAACTCGAACCGTTGGGCGAGCGCACGCGCCTGACCCTGCGGCAGGATGGTCTCGGCTCGGCTGATGTCCGTGACGAGCACGCCAAGGGCTGGACCGGCGCATTCGCCAAACTGGCGGCGCACGTCGCGGGAGGCGCAGCGTGACGCCGCCGACGGTCAGCGCGTTCAAATGGGTACCCCCCTTTGCGCAAGGTCTCGTCCGTGACCTGCGCGTCCGATGGGCGCTCGAAGAAGCGAGCACCGCCTACGACTTGCGCTTGCTGGCGATGGGAGAGAACGGATCCGAGGAATACCGGCATCTTCAGCCGTTCGGCCAGGTTCCGTCCTACGAGGAAGGAGATCTGGTTCTGTTCGAATCCGGCGCCATCGTGCTCCACATCGCCGAGCACTGCGAAGGGCTGCTCTCGATCGACCTAAACACGCGCGCGCGCACCATTTCGTGGATGTTCGCGGCTCTGAACACGGTCGAGGTTCCCGTCACGATGCTCAACCAGATCGACCGGTTCAACCCGGCAACGGCCGAGTTTCGAGAATCCGTGATCGAAGCGGTTCGGCGCCGACTGTCGTCGCTGGCCACCACGCTCGGGGATGCCGATTATTTGGAAGGTGGGTTCTCGGCCGCCGACCTGTTGATGGTCTCGGTGTTGCGTATCCTGCGCGACACGGAACTGGTCGGCGAGCACCCCAACCTCGTATCCTACCAGCAGCGGTGTGAGGCGAGAGATACCTTCCAGCGCGCCCTCGGCGCGCAGATGGCTACCTTCAACCAGAACGTTCCGGCCTGACCAACTGGGATGGCGGGCTCAGCGGTTAGGCGTATCGAATGATCCAAGTGCATGTTCGACCAAGCGAAGAGATCGAAGCCTCGCCCGGGTCGGCCCGCAGCCGGGGACATGATAAGACCTTCATGCGGCTACGGGTCTGGTATTCCGTGCTGGCCGCCATCGCGCTGGCGATCGTCGTCGCTACACTCGCGATCGGCGGGCGATCAGACCCGGCCGGCCCCGCACGTACCCTCTACGGAACGTGGCGCTTCCAGCCGGGCGATGACGCGAGATGGGCCGATCCCCGCTGGGACGACGCCGGGTGGGATCGCGTCTCCCTTAACTCGACGCCGGAAACGAGGGATGACGACGTCGGCCTTCCCGGGCTTCTGGACGGCTGGCGCGCACGTGGCCATCGCGACCTGGAAGGATACGGATGGTATCGCCTGCACGTCCGGTTGCCGCCGACGAGCGACTTGGCCCTGCTCGGAC
>DATMIP010000358.1:0-2663 GCA_035554515.1 Sphingomonas sp.
GCCTGCCGCCAGCGTTCGTTCTGAGCCAGGATCAAACTCTCAAGTTTGATGTCCGATTCAAGAGCAGGAGGAATAGTCCCACTCAAGAACCGCTCATTTCAAGGAGCCGTTCCTGCACAATTACATATTACTGTGGATATGTATTGAGACATATAGGAACGGCCTATTTTAACCGAGCACCCGACGCCTTAAAACCGTCGGACCCGGGGCCGCCGCCCACATGTCCCTTCATCTTGACCAACAATGTCAAAGAGCCATCCAACATTTGAAGCGGACACCGATGGTTCCCCGATTTTTGCTACCGGGGGACTGGTGTCCGACTATGTTGGCGACCAAGCGAGGCGAAAACCCGAGGGCGTCACCGCGTTGGTGAAGCTGCGTATATGGAGGGCACTCGAGTCGGTCAAACACTTTTTGCAATTTTGTTTCAGAGCCTCTGCCGCCATCTCCAATAATATCATATATTCAATAGGTTATAGCCAAGAAAGCATGTGCTTTTCGCCGGCCCCAGCCGCTTGATCGGCGAATCGGTGCTCTCAGACTCGCTCGAAAGGGACGGCAAAGACGGTCCAAGGGCCGCCAGTTTTCGCCCAAAAAGCTCGGCCCGAAGAGTCGGAAGCGGCTCAGGCGCTTTGAATATAGCTGCGCATCGCCTCGGCCTCGGCCTCGATTTGATCGATTCTGGATTTGACCAGATCGCCAATGCTCACAAAGCCGACCATCAGCCCGTCGGCGACGATCGGCAGATGGCGGATTCGCCGCATCGTCATCAGGGAGAGTGCCGACATGATCTGCGTATCCGGCGCGATCGTCACCGCCGGGCTGGTCATCACTTCGGACACAGGCTGATCGAGCAGGGCAGCGCCGCTGCGGGCCAGCCCATAGACAACATCGCGTTCGGAGAAGATGCCGACGACCCGCCCCGCCTCGACGATCGGCACGCAGCCGATCCGCTTCTGCGCCAACAGGGCGATCACGCTCGCCACACTGTCTTTCGCATTGGCCTGGATGATCGCGCCGCGCGATTCACTCAAATAAGCGCTGACCGTCATGTACAACCTCTCTCCTGTTGCCAGGGAGGCCGCTCCGGTCGTCTCGCTGGACCGATATCCGGCCACGTCTGGACTCGTTTCATGCCGCGTCCGGGCGCGGCGCCCTGCCATCCGCGGTCCGCCATGCCGGCGCCTCGGGAAGGCCTCGCGACTATGCGCTCCTCGGTCCGGGTCGTCAAAGCCTGTTGATCGGCTTCCCACGGCCCCATATGCCGTTATGATGCAGACGGATCACCGCCCCGGCCTCGATGACGAGCGCTTTGCCGCTCATGCCTGGGCGCGCTTCCGGCGGCTGCAGCGCGCCATGGCCGCAGCCGCCATGGCCGTCGCGCTCGCCGTAGCCGCCGGCCTCTGGTGGTCGACAGGCCCGCTCCCATGGATCTTCGTGGCGCTCACCATCGGCGGCATCTGGGCGACGATCATGATGGCCGCCCTGCTGATGGGCCTCATGTTCCTCTCGCATGGCACAGGCCATGACGACCATGTCGAGGATCGGGTGAGCAAGGAGGTGCTGCCGGAGGATTGAAAGACGCCGCTCGGGCCAAAGGGCGGACGCAAAAAGAGGCGCCGAAATGCGCCTCTCACACACTCTATCTATATATGGGTGCATATATAGCTTTGCACCCCCGGCTTGGAGGCAGAAAGGCGCCTTCAGGCCGTGCCTTCGAGCTGGCGCTGCAGGGTGCGGATATCGGCATCCAGTTCGGGATTGTCGAGCCGCATCGCCTCGATCGTCTTGACCGCGTGAATCACCGTGGAATGGTCCCGTCCGCCGAAGATGCGCCCGATCTCGGGCAGCGAGCGCGGGGTCAGCTTCTTGGCGAGATACATGGCGACCTGGCGCGGTCGCGCCACCGCCCGCTGCCGCCGGTGCGAGCGCATTTCGGACGCGTCGATCCGATAATGGGCCGCGCACAACTTTTGAATCTCGTCGATGGTGATGCGGCGGGCATTGGCCCGCAGCGCTTCGGCGAGCATCGTCTCGGCAAGCTCGGCATTGATCGCCTTGTCCATGAGCTGAGCATAGGCGACCAGCTTGTTGAAGGCGCCCTCCAGCTCGCGGATGCTGGTGCGGATCGAGCGGGCAAGCAGGACGATCACCTCGTCGGGCACGATGATCGGCGCGACCGCAGCCGCCCGGGCCCGCAGGATCTTGAGCCGCAGATCGAGTCCGGCCGGCTGAATGTCGGCCACGAGGCCACCGGCAAGGCGGGAGAGAATGCGCGGATCGACCGCGCCGAGCTGCTGGGGCGGGCGATCGGCGGCAATGGCGATGCGCGCGCCGGAATCGATAAGATCGTTCAAAGTGTGGAGGAACTCCTCCTGCGTCGGCCCCTTGCCCGCGATGAACTGAATGTCGTCGATCAGGAGCATCCGCGCTGCGCGCAACCGCGCCTTGAAGCTCATTGTGTCATTGGCGCGGATCGCCGCGACAAATTCCATCATGAAACGCTCGGCGGACATATAGAGAATGGCGTCGCCGCCGCCCCCACCCAGGCCCGTCCCCTCGGCATAGGCCCTGGCAATGGCATGGAGCAGATGCGTCTTGCCCTGGCCGGTCGCGCCATGGAGGAAGAGCGGATTGAAGCGCGGCCGCGACGAGGCGGCCAT
>DATMIP010000359.1:0-5997 GCA_035554515.1 Sphingomonas sp.
AAGGTCCATCGCGCTTCCCTACGGGGACGAATGTCGATCTCAAAGACGCCGCGCGCGGAATTCACAAGATTTTAGGCTCTGTTGTGCACAAGCGCCGGTCGACGATGGAGATTGGGGTGAAGGTGTCCGGCGAAACCAAAGAGGCACGCGCCGTTGAGCGCCGCCCAACGGCGGCGGCCAGCACGATGCGCCTGGACGGCGGCGACCCGCTCGACGTGATCGTACTCGATATTTCACGATCGGGTGTCCGCATCTTTACCGATGCCGATCTGGCGATCGGGCAGGAAATCAGCATCGGTCTTTCGGGAGCGGGCGTGACGCGGGCGTTCGTCGCGTGGCGCAGCGACGATCAATATGGCTGTGCATTCGAACGTCCGATAACTCCGGAGGATTCGGCTGTGGCCTTCTCCAAGGAGCCCGTGGCCAGGCTTGGCCGTGCGCCAGTCCGGGAGCGGGGTGGCGAGGAGGACTATCTGCGCGAATTGTATCGCAGGCATAATATGTGGGCCCTTCCGCTCGACGCGGTGGTGATGGCCGTCGTGCTTGCCGCGGCCATATGGGCATTGCTGCGCTTTATGGTCTACTGACCAGCGCCTCAATCTCACTCAAAGCCATAGCTAGGCCGCCTCGCGTTCCGCCCGTTCGCGGTCTTCGCGCATCGCCTGTTCCTTCGCCGCGATATCGCCGCTCCCCGCGCGGCGGAGCAGTCGATTGATGTAATCCAGTTTGGCGACGATCGTGGCGGAAAGCTGGAACGGATATAGATCGGGCTGGCCCATGCTGCGGTTGATGGCATTTTCGGCGAAGGCGAATGGTCGCCATTCCTGGACCAGCTGGCTCGTTTCTGCCCGATAGGGATCGAAGTCGACCGACGGATCCTCTTCGCGCCACTTCCACTTGGTCATGCGCATGCCGAACCCGTCGAGCGTAGCAAGCGCATCGACGATGTGCATCAGATGCGCAAAGGTTTCGGCGAAATCCTCCCACGGATGCATCGTCGCATAGGCCGAGACATAATCGCTCGACCAGCCGGATCCCCCCTCGCCATAATGCTGCTGCTTGGCATCCTCATAGCTTATCCGCTCGTCGCCAAAGACTTTGCGGAAATGTTCGAGCTCGGTCGTGTCCTCGATCAGGCGTGAAAAATAATAATGGCCGACCTCATGGCGGAAATGGCCGAGGATAGTGCGATAGGGCTCGCCCAGCTTGGTTCGCATCCGCTCGCGCTGGACGTCGTCGGCCTCGAGCAGATTGAGGGTGATCACCCCCGCCTCGTGCCCGGTGGTGATCTGGACGGTGCCGGTCTGCTCTCCCACGGGATCGTACAGGAAGTCGAAGGCAAGCCCGGGTGAAGTGCCCTTGGCCTCCGCCTCGGCCATCGTCTCGATCGGCAGACCAAGCTGCAGCAGGGTGTGAAACAGGCGGCGCTTGGCCGCCTCGATCTTCGCCCAGCGTTCGGGCACGCTCGGTCCGGTCAGATCGGGGATCGTGCGATTGTGCCTGCATGCGAGGCATAAAGGCTGATTGCCCACTGCGGGCACGAGCCAGTTGCAGATCTTGTAGTCATTGTTGTTGGCGCAGACGAGCAAAGGGTGTTCGCCGCCGTCGGAATCGCGCCAGATGGTCGCGCGGTCTCCCAGGAATAGCAGCCGATCGGTTTCCGGATCATAGCCGAGCGTGAAGCTGCAATTGGGGCAGACGCGGACTTCAAAATGGTTCGGGCGCCCACAATTCGGGCACGGATAAGGTTTCATAGCGAGGTCCTGGGGGAGAAGTTCGCGCCCTGAACGCTCATAGCATGGCTAAGTGCCATTTTCCTCTTGTCGAACCTCGCCTCGCTCCGCATCTCTCCCTAAGGAGGGTCAATGGCGGATCTTTACACGAGATTGGGTGTCGCGCGCAGCGCGGACGAGGCTACGATCAAGAAGGCCTATCGCAAGCTTGCGAAAGAGCTGCACCCCGATCGCAACAAGGATAATCCGAAGGCCACGGCGCGCTTCAACGAAGTGACGCAGGCCTACGACCTGCTCATGGATAAGGACAAGCGCGCCCAATATGATCGTGGCGAGCTTGACGAGCAGGGCAATCCGAAGATGCCGTTCGGCTTTGGCGGTCAGGCGGGCGGGGGAGGTGGCGGGTTCCGCGCCACGCGTGGCGCACCCGGCGGGACGTTCGAATTTGGCGACGCGGCCGCCGCCGATTTCGGCGATATCTTTGAAGGCATTTTCGGGCAACAGCGGCGCGCATCGGCTCCCGGCGGAGGGTTTGGCGGTTTCGGCGCGCGCGCGCGGCCACAGAAAGGCGCTGATATGGCGTATCGGCTTGCCGTCGATTTCGAGGATGCCGCCACGCTGAAGGCGCAGCGGATCACTCTCTCGTCGGGCAAGACGATCGATCTCAAGATCACGCCCGAAGCGGTCGCCGGCACGCCGCTCAGGCTCGCCGGGCAGGGCGAGACGGGTCCGGGCGGGGCAGGAGACGCAACCGTCACGATCGAGGTCAAGCCGCACCGTTTCTTCACCCGTGATGGCGATGACGTCCGGCTCGACCTGCCGCTGAGGCTCGACGAAGCCGTGCTGGGCGCACGCATCAAGGTGCCGACGGTCGAGGGTGCGGTAATGATGACGATCCCGGAAGGATCGAATTCGGGCAAGGTGCTGCGTCTCAAGGGCCGCGGCTTCCATCGTCGCGCCGGCGTGCGTGGCGATCAGCTTGTGACCCTGATGGTCGACCTGCCGGCAGAGGACGCGGCGCTGAAGGCCTTCGTGGAAAACTGGTCGGGCGACGAACAACGCAACCCGCGGACGAATTTGGGCGTATAGGACATGGCTACATTCGGGAGCGCACGCCATTCAGGACATCTCGCCCGAATCTCCAGAACGCCGTCAGGGCCATGAGGAGGAGGACAGACGCCATTCGCGCCCGTTCAACATCATCAAGCGGATCGCGGTTGGCGTCTATTCGGACGGGTTCATCCATGCCGGCAACCTTGCCTATCTCGCGCTGATCTCGCTCTTCCCTTTCTTCATCGTGCTCGCTGCCCTGGCCCATGGAGTGGGCCATCCGGATGACATCGGAAATGCGATCTACAGCTTCTTGCGCACCTTGCCGCGGTCTGTACGCGATCTTCTGCGCGAGCCTATCGACGATGTGCTGAAACAGCGGACCGGTGGCCTGTTATGGCTCGGCGCCCTGGTCGGCCTGTGGACGACCGGCAGCTTCATAGAGACGATCCGCGACATTTTGCGTCGCGCTTATGGGATGCGCTTCTCCAGGCCGTTCTGGCACTATCGGCTGTGGTCGGCGGGGCTGATCATCGGGGCAGTGATATTGATGCTGATCGCCTTCACCGTGCAGCTTCTTCTGACGGGAGTCGCAAATTTTCTCGATCGCCTCGTTCCCGGCTCGGAAGAGATTATCGGCTGGATCGGTTGGAGCCGGCTCGCGCCGCTCGCGGCGTTGTTCGCCTCGCTCTATCTGGTTTTCTATTCGCTCACGCCCAGCAAATATCGCTGGAGCAAATGCCCCAAATGGCCGGGTGCCGCCTTTACCACTGCCTGGTGGGCGGCGACGACCACGATATTGCCGCCTGTTCTTGTGTTGTTCGGGGGTTATGGGCGGACTTATGGCAGTCTCGCTGGTTTTGTCGTTGCGTTGTTCTTCTTCTGGCTGGTCGGCTTCGGGCTCGTCATCGGCGCCCATCTGAACGCGGCACTGGCGTCTACCCCGAAGCACAGCGTAAGGGAGCCGGGCCAAGCTGCGACCACGGAGGAATGATGCCAGGGCTGATGGAAGGAAAGCGGGGGCTGATCATGGGTCTCGCCAACGACAAGTCGCTCGCCTGGGGTATCGCCAAGGCATTGAGCGCGCAGGGCGCCGAGCTCGCATTTTCATATCAGGGCGCGATGATGGAAAAGCGCGTCCGCCCGCTCGCGGAGCAGTTGGGGGTGCCGCACCTCGTCGAATGCGACGTGTCCGACGCCGCCAATCTCGAGCGCGCCTTCGCCGAACTGGCGGAGACCTGGCCGACGATCGACTTCCTCGTCCACGCGATCGGCTTTTCCGATAAGAATGAGCTGCGCGGCCTCTATGTCGATACCAGCCTCGACAATTTCCTGTTGACGATGAACATTTCGGCTTATTCGATGGTCGCGGTGACGCGCCACGCGCGCCGGATGATGCCCAATGGCGGCTCAATCCTGACGCTGACTTATTATGGCGCCGAAAAGGTCGTGCCGCATTACAACGTGATGGGCGTGGCCAAGGCCGCGCTGGAGACCAGCGTCAAATATCTGGCGATGGACCTGGGACCTGAGAATATCCGCGTCAACGCCATCTCGGCCGGCCCGATCAAGACGCTCGCGGCGAGCGGCATCGGCGACTTCCGCTACATCCTCAAATGGAACGAACTGAATTCGCCGCTGCGCCGTAACATCACGATCGAGGAAGTCGGCGGCGCGGGCCTCTACCTCCTGTCCGATCTGTCCAGCGGCGTGACGGGCGAGATCCACCATGTCGATGCGGGCTATAACGTCATCGGGATGAAGGCCGAAGACGCCCCGGATATCGCGTTGGCGTGAGAAGAGCCCTCTCCCGGAGGGAGAGGGAAGGGACCTGCCGCGCAGCGGTGGGAGGGGTGAGGGCACGTTGAAGCAGGCCGCGGGCACCGAGGCGCTAGAGCGCGTCCGCCGGATGCGCCGCGTGCCGACCGAGGCGGAACGGACTCTCTGGAATGCGTTGCGGGGTCGCCGGCTCGACGGACACAAGTTCCGGCGCCAGGTCTGGATCGGGGCCTATATCGCGGATTTCGTCTGCAACGAGGCCCGGCTCATTGTCGAAGTGGATGGCTCGCAGCATGGCGACGCGGTGGATTATGATACGCGACGGGATGCAAGCCTCGCCGAAGCGGGCTATCGGACGCTGCGTTTCTGGAACAATGACGTGACTGGGAATTTGGAGGGCGTTTTGGAAAGCATAAGCACAGCCTGCGCCGCACGCTTGGCCTCACCCTCCCGCCGCGATGCGGCGGGCCCCTCCCTCTCCCCAAGGGGAGAGGGGATTTGAGCCTCAACATTTTTGGGCGGGTGTTCCGCTTCACCACCTGGGGGGAAAGCCATGGGCCCGCGCTTGGCGCGGTGGTCGATGGGTGCCCGCCCGGACTGGCGTTGACCGAAGGCGACCTCCAACCCTGGCTCGACAAGCGCCGGCCGGGCACGTCGCGCTTTACCACCCAGCGGCAGGAGCCTGACCAGGTCCGTATTCTGTCGGGCGTGTTCGAAGGCAGGACGACCGGTACGCCGATCAGCCTGATGATCGACAATGTCGACCAGCGTTCGAAGGATTATTCCAATGTCGCGCTGGCATATCGGCCGGGTCATGCGGATTATACCTATGACGCCAAATATGGCTTCCGCGATTATCGTGGTGGCGGGCGATCGTCCGCGCGCGAAACCGCGGCGCGGGTCGCCGCCGGCGGCGTCGCGCGACTGGTGATTCCCGAAGTGCGGATCAGCGCCTATCTCGTGGAGCTTGGCGGGGACCGGATCGATCGCGATGCGTTCGACGCCGCCCAGATCGATGCCAACCCGTTCTTCTGCCCCGATGCCGCGGCCGCAATCCGGTGGGAGGCGATCGTGGACGGTGCGCGGAAGGCCGGATCGTCGGTCGGCGCGATCGTCGAATGCGTCGCCGATGGGGTGCCGGCGGGCTGGGGCGCACCGCTTTACGCCAAATTGGACAGTGAACTTGCGGCGGCGATGATGAGCATCAACGCGGTCAAGGGCGTCGAGATTGGCGATGGCTTCGATGCGGCACGTTTGACCGGGGCCGAAAATGCGGACGCGATGCGCCCCGGGGCTGACGGAACACCCATCTTCCTGTCAAACCACGCGGGTGGAATATTGGGGGGCATTTCGTCGGGGCAACCGGTGGTGGTGCGGGTCGCGCTCAAGCCGACCTCGTCGATCCTGACTCCCGTCGATACGATCGACCGCAATG
>DATMIP010000360.1:0-12894 GCA_035554515.1 Sphingomonas sp.
AACATACCGCCGACCTCGCCGAGCATGTCGTCGCGCTTTCGACCCATGCCGATGCGCTCAGCCGTGCGCTGGGCGGAAGCAACCAGACCGCCGAGACCTTGCTCGGCCGTGTCGCCCAATTGCGCGAGCAGGCCGAGGCGAGCAGCACCACGATCTCCGATACGATCCCGGCCGCCCTCGTAAGGATCCGTCTCCACGCCGAACAGAGCCTGCAGGCAATCACGACCGCAGGCACGCAAACCGAAAGCCTCAACGAGGCGGCGGCGGCCGTCGGCGAGCGGCTGGCCGAAGCCGAGGTTCTGCTCGAACGGCAGCGCGCTGCACTGAACGATGTCGCCGGGCAGGCGGACAGCCGTCTTGCGGGGCTGACCGAGCAGACCCGCATCTTGGAGGATTTGCTGGCCAAGGCGGGTGCCGAGGTCCGCTCGCTGAGCGAAGGCGCGTCTGGCCAACTGGTCGAGGCGCTCGGCCAGGTACGCGACACCGCGACGCGGGCGGCCGACGAGGCGCGCGATGCGTTCACCGCCGCCATCCCGCGCGTCGCGCAACGGATGAGCGAGAGTGCGGCACGCGCGATGAGCGCGGCGCTGGCCGATGTCGGCAAGCAGGAGATCGCCGCGATCGGCGCAACCTCCGAACAGGCGATCCAGGCCGCGCAGCACGCGGCGGAGCGGCTGAACCGGCAGCTCCTGACCATTGCCGAAACCTCAACCGCGATCGAGGCGCGGATCGAAGCGAACCGCGCCGATACCGAGGCGCACGACACGCAGAGCTTCGCCCGCACCGCCGGCCTGCTGATCGAGGCGCTGAACTCGACCGCGATCGACGTCGCCAAGATCTTCTCCAACGAGGTGACCGATGAGGATTGGAAGGCCTATCTGCGCGGCGATCGCGGCATCTTCACGCGCCGCGCGGTCAAGCTGCTCGACCGTGCCGATGCAGGGGCGATCGTCCAGCGCTATAACGAAGACGGCGAGTTTCGCGACCAGGTCAACCGCTACATCCACGATTTCGAGGCGCTGGTGCGCCGCGTGATGGCGACCCCGGAGGGCACTCCCATCGCGACGACAATGCTGTCGTCCGATACGGGCAAGCTCTATGTCGCGCTGGCCCAGGCGATCGAGCGGCTTAGGAGGTAAGCAGCGCCTTATTGCCCCTCAAGCACCCGATCAGGCACGAAGTTCAGGCTCTGCACCGGCAACCACTGATAGACGTAATTGGCGTAATAGGCGCCGAACAGCACAGCCGCCGCCAGTGTCGTCCATTTGGCGGTTCGCGCAAAGCTGAACGAGGGCGGTGCGCCCTCGGCCTGGCCGGCGACGCGCTCGTCATTCCCTTCCTTGCGCAGGCGAAAGGGCAGGACGAAGAAGAAGCTCAGCGCCCAGAAGAGCGGATAAAGCGCGATAATCGAACTCAGGCGCATTCGGGCTCAGACGCGGATCAGGCTGACTTCGACGACCGGCTTCTTGCCCGTCCAGGTCGTGGCCACGCGCCGCACGCCGAGGCGGAGCGCCTCGCGCAGCCCCGCATCATCCTTCTTGTTGCCCTTCACCACGCCGGCCGCCGCATCCATCGCCTCGTCGAGGAAATCGTCGCGATCTTCCTCGACGGGGATGCCCTGCAGCGAGATTGCGGGCTCGCCGCGCAGCTTGCCGCGTTCGTCGATCGCGACCGTGACACCGATCACGCCATTGGCGGCGATCCGGCGACGTTCGTTCATGGTCGAACCATCGGCGGGCAGGATCACGTCGCCGTCCAGGATCAGCCGTCCGGCGCGTTCATTGCCGATCTTCCTGGGACCATCGGGAGCAAGGCGGACCAGATCGCCATTGCCCTGCACGATCCCCTTCGGAACGCCTTCCGCGCGGGCAAAGCGTTCCTGCTCGGCCATGTGCCGCATTTCGCCATGAACCGGCAGGATGATTTCGGGGCGGATCCATTTGTACATCAAGGCGAGTTCGGGCCGCCCCGGATGGCCGGAGACATGAACATGCGCCTGCCGATCGGTGATCATGATCACGCCCTTGGTGGCGAGCGCGTTCTGGATGCGGCCGATCGCCATCTCGTTGCCGGGAATCTGCTTGGACGAGAATATGACCGTGTCGCCCTCGGACAATTTGAGCTGGTGGCTGTCGAAGGCGATCCGCGCCAGCGCGGCGCGCACTTCGCCCTGGCCGCCGGTGGCGATGATCATCACCTCGTGCGGCGGAAGCTTCATTGCCGCATCGAAATCGATCATTGGCGGGAAATCGGGGAGATAGCCTACGCTCCTGGCTACCCGGATGATGCGATCGAGCGAACGTCCGGCAACACAAAGCTGGCGCCCGCAATCGCGCGCCACCTCGCCCAACGTCTGCAGGCGGGCGGCATTGGACGCGAAGGTGGTGACGAGCACCCTGCCCTCGACCGCTTTGACGACACCGTCGAGGCCTTCGCGGACTGCGGCTTCCGAACCGGACGCACTGTCGTTGAACACGTTGGTCGAATCGCACACCAGCGCGAGGACGCCTTTGTCGCCGATCGCGGTCAGTTCGGCTGCCGTCGAGGGCGTACCGAGCAGCGGCTCCTCGTCGAGCTTCCAGTCGCCGGTGTGGAAGATGTTTCCATAGGGCGTTTCGATCAGCAGCGCATTGCCTTCGGGGATCGAGTGCGCGAGCGGCACATAGGTGAATTTGAACGGGCCGAGTTCGACGCTACCTTCGCGTTCGACGATATTGAGTTCAACCTGCGAGGATATGCCCTCCTCATCGAGCTTGCCCTGGATCAGCCCGGCCGTGAACGGCGTCGCATACATCGGCACGCCGAGGTCGGCGGCGAGATAGGGGATCGCGCCGATATGGTCCTCATGGCCGTGGGTCAGCACGATGCCGAGCAGATCGTCGCGGTTGCGCTCGATGAAATCGAGGTCCGGCAGGACAAGATCGATGCCCGGATAGGCCGGATCGGCGAAGGTCAGCCCGAGATCGACCATCACCCATTTGCCGTCGCACCCGTAAAGGTTGACGTTCATGCCGATCTCGCCCGACCCGCCGAGCGCGAGAAACAGCAATTCTTTACCTGGAGTTGTCACTTAGTTTCCGATTGTTGGCGGCCGGCTGCCGCAGAATTTCGTGCCGCCGCCCGGTTCGGAAGGGGGCCTGCGCTCATGGTCATGTAGAGATTGCATCGACCACCGCAAGGCCGCTGCCGACCCGGAAATGCTCAGGCGGCCTTCAACTCGCGAATGAACCGATCCGTCGCCGCAGTCAGGGCCAGTGCCGTGCGCGAAAGACCCGCCGCCGCCGCGGAAACCTGACCGGACAATGCTTCGGTCTCGGTTACGACTTCGCCCATGCCACTGAGCTCGTCCGCCATCAGGACCGCGCCCTTGGCGGTTTCGCGAGCGGTCGACTCGATCGCGCTGGCGGTGTGGCGCTGATGCTCGACCTGCTCGCGGATCGCGCTCGCCGCACCCGCCAGGCTGTCGACGATCGTCGAGATATCGTTCAGCGCCTCCGCGGCAAGATCCGCGCCTGCCTGCGACGAGCCGGCGAGCGAGCGGATTTTTCCGGTCGCGTTCGTCGCCTGCGCAGCCAACTGCTTCACCTCCTGGGCCACCACCGCAAAGCCGCGTCCGACCTCGCCGGCGCGGGCTGCTTCGATCGTGGCGTTGAGCGCGAGCAGGTTGGTGCGGCCGGCGATCTGCTGGATGGAATCGGCGAACTCGCCGATGGCAATCGTGCGCCCCGCGAGCGACTGGACCGCGTCGTGGCAAGCGCCGGAAACGTCCTGGGCACTGCCGCTCAGCTTGGCCTGCTCTTCGACATTGGCAACGATCGATCCGATGGAGCCTGTCAGATCGCGAATTCGATCCGCCAGCAAGCCGGCATTGCGTGAGGATTCGGCGGCATTTGCCACGGTCGTGGCAGATCTGCGCGTGGCGTTTTCCGCCGCCGCGCCGAGCAATTGGGACGATCGGTCAAGTCGCGCCGAGGCTTCACCCACGGCGGCAACGATATCGATGATCGACGCCTGGAACGCATCGGCGAGCGAGAACATCTCCGTACGGCGCCGATCGGCCATCGTCCGTTCGAGTGTCTCGGCTCTCCCGCGTTCATGCACCGCGCGTTCTTCTGCGAGTTGAACCGCGCGGTGTGCCGCTTCCGCGCGTCCCTGGCCCTCCAGTGCGATGAGCGCCAGCCGGTCGCTTTCCTCCTTCGCGGTGTCCTGGCGCAGGATCAACGTGCGAAGTGCCACGGTAAGATAGCAGAGTACGGCCGCCTCCAGAATGACCGCTACCGCATGGACCAGGACGCGGCCGAGATCGCCCTGGCCGGCGAATACCAGCTCCGACACGAAAATCTCGAGCAGCAGGTGATGGACCGCGATCAGACCGGACGCGAGGACGATCGGCCGCCAGTCGCACATCAGCGATAAGGCGGCGAGGGCCACGAAAAAATACATATGGCCGTCCATCTGCCACGGGTGACCCGCGAGCAGATAGACGCCCAGCGCCGGATATATTGCCGCAAGCGTGCCAACGCTCAACCGTGCGCGCCAATCGAACCGTCCGCGAAGCG
This sequence comes from Sphingomonas sp., assembly GCA_035554515.1. GTDB lineage: Bacteria > Pseudomonadota > Alphaproteobacteria > Sphingomonadales > Sphingomonadaceae > Sphingomonas_I. The sequence continues at coordinate 4,560 of DATMIP010000360.1, forward strand.
CCATCACGGTGGGAACAATATTGGCAAGAATCGCAAGAGCGACGGCAATGCCGGTGCTGCCCGATTGCACCAGCCATCCCATGCCGAGCAACGCCAAAACGCAGCCCCAGCCGCCGGCGACCAGGACGCGAACGCCGCGCATTCGTAGCGCGTCCAGACCCGTCATCGGGTTCAAACGGGCCCTCTGCCGCAGCCCGGCATATTTGAAGCCAGGACCAGAATGTGGTGACTGCTTAATGGCCCCAGCAACCGGCCGCGCTCGCCAATCACGATCAACGAGCCCGCAGGCCCGCGCTGAACCAGGTGCGCACCGTTCATTATCGCCAGCGCTGCCATCTGGTTGCGGGCGGTGCGACCGAAGGGCACAAGCATCATGGTGCCGCGCGGCGGTGGGGCGGCACTGATCGCGGCGACGCACGTCATCGCGCCCAAAATCTGCGCGGCGATCAACCCGTATGCTTTGGCCCAGGACCTCGGAAACATGGGACCGGGCTAATTCGATTTAGTAAACAGGGAATTAAGGCCGCCCCCGCGAGATCAGATGGCGATGGTCATGAACAGGCTGTGCGGATCGGGCGCATAGGCGCCGAACGGCGGGCATTCGCTAAAGCCATGGCGTGCATAAAGCGCCCGGGCGGCAGCGAAATAATCTCCCGAGCCGGTCTCGAGACTGAGCCGATGATAGCCGCGGGCCCGCGCGGTTTCGACGATATGGCGGATCATGGCATCGGCGATTCCGCGGCCGCGCGCGGCTTTGGCGGTATGCATCGATTTCACTTCGCCGTTCCCGCCGCCCAGATTCATCAGAGCGCCGATGCCAACGGCGGTCTCGCCGTCCCATATTGCCCAGAAGTCGATCTCCGGGCGCTTGAGCCGGTTCAGATCGAAGGCGTGGCAGCTATCGCGGGGTGCGGTGGCAAGGGCGGTCGTGACATGGGTCTGGAGCAGGTCGATGATTCGGGGATCGCTCAAATCGCCAGCGATGACTTCCCACCTCGTTTCAATCTCCATCGTCATTCTTCCGGTCGCCTTGCTGCTGGCATGCGCAGACCGGCCTCGCCTGGCGAATCACGCGCGTGGTGGCGAATTCGGCCGGCGAAAGCCCGCCCGATTTATCCGCGTCGGCCGCCCCGAAACGGTCCACGGCCTTCGCCGCATATTCGTCGAAGGAAAGCTTGCCGTCCCCATTGACATCGAGCTTGGCAAAATTGCGACGCCGCGCCGCGAAGAATTCGTCGCGGCTGATCAGACCATTCTTGTCATGGTCCGAACGTGAAAAGCGCTTTTCCTCGCGCGTCTTCTCGCTCGCCGCGGGCGGCTCCGGCGTTGCTTCGCCTTCGCTACCGGCCGCGGCTGTCACCATCGCAGGGGCATCGGGAAGACGATGGCCGGCGCTTGCCGTGTTGCGCCACCAGAAGATCCCTCCCGCAACCAGAACCAATGCCGTCGCCGCACCGACCCAGTAGCGCCACATATTCCCCCTCCCCGGCTGTCGTAGCGCCTAGCTAACGTCCCGTAATCCGCAACGCCAGCATTCGCAGCAGCCGTTGGGGACTTCCCTGCGCGCGCGCTTCGTTCAGAGCGTCGCCGGCCGCCAATTGGTACAGCGCCGCCAGGGGGCGCGACGCAACCGGCCAGCGATGACGCGCAACCGTTCGTGCGACGTCCCGAGCTCGCGACAGGGCAGCTTCGCGCAACCGGGCCTGCGAATGGTGAAAGGCGAGATCGGTGAGCGCCCAAACTTCCCCGGCGTCCGCGATCCGATCGTCCTCTGTCGCGAGGATCGCGGCGGCGGCCTCGAACAATCTTCGCCCCCGCTCGCGGCCATGACGGACTATGACTGCGGCGGCGTCCTCCCCATCGATCAACGCCGCCCACCCATCCTCGATCGCTGACAGCGTCGCTCCGGTCACGCCGCGTGGAATGACATGCATGCCGAGCAGCTGGAGCAAGGGTTCGGCCGGCGCCGGATCCTGATCCAGCTGCGCGAGCGCCTCGCGCCACCAGGCGAGGCGCATCAGCCCGATCATCGGTTCGGTCGTGGTGGCGACAATCTGGCCGAAGCGTTCGTCGAGCGCGAACAAGGCAGCCAGTGCCGGGCGCGCTTGTGCCGGCGCATAAGCGACGGCGAGCGTACGTTCGGGATCGGTGAGTTCCAAATCCTCTCCGGTACGGGGAGGAGCTTTTCTCAGCGGTAGCAGACCTTCCTGGCGGCCGACACGACCTGATCGGCGGTGAGCAGAGCCATCTTTTCGAGGTTCGCCGCATAAGGCAGCGGCACGTCCACGTTAGTGACGCGGAGCACCGGCGCGTCGAGATCGTCAAACCCCTGTTCCATCACCACGGCAGCGATTTCGGAGGCGATCGAACAGGTCGGCCAGCCTTCCTCGGCCACCACCAGGCGGTTGGTCTTCCTGAGCGAAGCCAGCACGGTTGCGGTATCGAGCGGACGCAAGGTGCGCAGATCGATCACCTCGGCATCGATGCCCTCCTCGGCGAGGAGCTTGGCAGCCTCGAGGCAGACGCCGACGCCGATCGTATAGCTGACCAGCGTTACGTCCTTGCCGGCCCGGGCGACGCGCGCCTTGCCGATCGGCAGAACATAATCGTCGAGCTTGGGTACGTCGAAACTCTGGCCGTAGAGAAGTTCATTCTCAAGGAAGACGACGGGGTCGTTCGAGCGGATCGCCGCCTTGAGCAGTCCCTTGGCGTCGGCCGCCGAATAGGGCGCGATAACGATCAGGCCCGGCACGGCCGCATACCACGGCCCGTAATTCTGGCTGTGCTGCGCGCCGACGCGCGCGGCGGCACCATTCGGGCCGCGGAAGACGATCGGGCAGCGCATCTGGCCGCCCGACATATAATTGGTCTTGGCGGCGGAATTGATGATGTGGTCGATCGCCTGCATCGCGAAATTGAAGGTCATGAATTCGACGACCGGGCGCAGCCCCGCCATCGCCGCCCCTGTGCCGATGCCGGCAAAGCCATATTCGGTGATCGGCGTGTCGATCACGCGGGCCGCACCGAATTCGTCGAGCAGGCCCTGCGTGACCTTATAGGCGCCCTGATATTCGGCGACTTCCTCGCCCATCACGAACACGCGATCATCCCGGCGCATCTCTTCGGCCATTGCGTCGCGCAGCGCGTCGCGGACGGTGGTGCGGACCAGTTCTGTGCCCGCGGGCATTTCGGGATCTTCGTGCGTGTCGGCGACGTCGGCGACGAGCGCCCGCGCGGCGGTCTGCATCTTCGGCTGGGCCGAGCCCCCTTCACCTTCGCCGACTTCGGTTTTCTGGTCGGCAGGCTTTTCGACCGGCGCTTTGGATTTGGACGCGGCGGCCGGGGCGGGTGCGGAGGCATCTTCGCCCTCGCCCGTAATGAGCGCAATGATATCGCCGACCTTCACGCCATCGGTGCCCTCGGGCACGACGATCCTGGCGACCGTGCCTTCGTCGATGGACTCGAACTCCATCGTGGCCTTGTCGGTCTCGATCTCGGCGAGCACGTCGCCGGACTTAACCGCGTCGCCTTCCTTGACGAGCCATTTGGCGAGCGTGCCCTCCTCCATCGTCGGGGAGAGCGCGGGCATCTTGATTTCAATCGGCATAGTGTCTCGCGCTCAATAGGTGTCGACAAGGACGTCGGTATAGAGTTCGGACGCCTCCGGCTCAGGCGATTCCTCGGCGAAGGCGGCGCTGTCGGCGACGATCTTGCGGATCTCCTTGTCAAGCGTCTTGAGCTGCTCGTCGCCAATCCCCTTCTCTGCCAGGATACGGGCGAGGTGATCGATCGGGTCGCTCTTGTCGCGAACCGACTGAACTTCCTCGCGCGACCGGTATCGGGCGGGGTCGGACATCGAATGGCCGCGATAGCGGTACGTCTTCAATTCGAGCAGCACCGGCCCCTTGCCGGCCTGAACCCATTCCAATGCCGTCTCGGCGGCACCGCGCACCGCGAGCACATCCATGCCGTCGACCTGGATGCCGGGGATGCGGAAGCTTTCGCCGCGCTTGTAGAGCTGGTCTTCCGCCGAGGCGCGATTGACGCTCGTGCCCATGGCATATTGATTATTCTCGATCACGAAGATGACGGGCAGCTTCCATAGCTCAGCCATGTTGAAGCTTTCATAGACCTGGCCCTGATTGGCCGCGCCATCGCCGAAATAGACGAGCGCGACGCCGCCATCCTTGGCATATTTATGTTTGAAGGCGAGGCCCGTTCCGATCGGTACCTGCGCGCCGACAATGCCGTGGCCGCCGTAAAAGCCATGTTCGACCGAGAACATGTGCATCGAGCCGCCCTTGCCCTTGGAAATGCCGGCCTGGCGGCCCGTCAGTTCGGCCATGATCAGGTTCGGGTCGATGCCATAAGCGAGCATGTGGCCATGGTCGCGATATCCGGTGACGACCGAATCCCGCCCGACCTTGAGGGCCGATTGCAGGCCGACGGCGACGGCTTCCTGGCCGATATAGAGGTGGCAGAAACCGCCGATCAGGCCGAGTCCGTAAAGCTGGCCGGCTTTTTCCTCGAAGCGGCGAATGAGCAGCATCTGCCGGTAAAATTCTAGCAACTCCTCCTTCGACGCAGCATAAGACTGCGGCTCGGGTGGGCGTTCACGGTTGGGCGCCGCGGGAGGGGCCGCTGCCGGGGTTTGCGGCGCGACGGACTTTGCTGCTCGGGCCAAGGCGGGTCTCTCTCCTGAGGGCGCTTTAGAACGCGCCCCTATAGGCGTGACAAACCTGCCGCCGCAACGGGCAGTTCCGCGATTGCAATTGCAAGAAACACAATCGTCATCGCGCCACGCGGAAGCGCGATCGGTTGTTTGATCAATCGGCCGGGAGAATCACCTCATCGGGGCGGATCTGGCCCGTCTGCTTGCGGACCATTTCCTCGGCAAAGTCAGGGTCGACATGACGCGGATCAAGCAGATCGGCGTGATGGGCGAGGCGATTGCGCTCCGCCTGCAGCGCCCGCAAGGTCACCTGACGTTCGGCGCGCTGATGACGATATCCGGCCAGTGAGAAGAGGCCATTTTGTCCAACGATCGCCGCGCCGGCGAAATAAACGATCACCGCCACGGCCACGGTTGGCCAGAAAGCGGAACGGATCATGCTCAAGGCGGGTCGGCGGGACATTCCAGGGAGCGAAAGAATCACGTTTGCATAACAGCTTCAAGCAAAAAGCCGCCCACGCCCGGAAAAGGTGCGGTGAATGAGTCGAGCTGTGCGCGAGGCGGGATGACTGGAGGCCCGATTTTTGCGCGGTCGCCCGCGAGACACCGGAGCGGCCTTGAATCCGGACGGCCCGGCCAACCAGGGAACCCGCGAACGAACGGACGACCGGCCTAACCCGCCCGGGCTTTTCGTGTATGCGGAGATCATGCTCTATCTCATCATCAAGGCGATGCTGTCGGGCGCGATCGTGGCCGCGGTGTCGACGATCGCGAAACATTATCCGGGATTGGGCGCGCTGGTGGCGTCGCTGCCGCTGGTATCGGTGCTCGGAATGATTTGGCTGTGGCACGACAGGCCCGACCCGCAGAACATGGCGGCCCATGCCACCGCCACCTTCTGGTACGTGCTACCCTCTCTGCCCATGTTCCTGCTCATGCCCGTATTGATGCGCCAGGGCATATCATTCTGGGCCGCGCTGCTGGCGGGATGCACGCTCACCGTGGCACTCTACCTGACGATGATATGGATCGGACCGCGCTTCGGCCTGCGCCTCTAGTGGTGAGAGCCGGACGGATGAATGTGCGGGTCATCCTCCCACTGTCATCGCGAAGCGCGTAGCGCTGTGGCGATCCAGCCTGCGCATCTGGATTGCCGCGCCGCTCGCGGGTCTCGCAATGACCGGTTCGAAGCGTCGGATTCCAATCACCAGCTGCGGCATGGTCCGGTCCAATTGAAGTCCTATGTCAATGGCGCGCGCGTGCGGTCGCCTAGATGAAGCGCGGGATTGGGCGGGGATGCGCGGTCATGCGATCGCGCAGGTCGAAATCGAGCTCGTCGACATAACACCAGCCCCAGCCTTCGGGCGGATCATAGCCTTCGATGATGGGATGGGCGGTCGCGTGGAAGTGCTTGGTAGCGTGGCGATTTGGCGAGTCATCGCAGCAGCCGACATGGCCGCATGTGCGACACAGGCGCAGATGTACCCACCAGGATCCGGACTTGAGGCATTCCTCGCAGCCGTCTGCACTCGGCGTGACGTCGGCAATCGACGCATAATGGGGGCAAGGATCGGCCACAGCCAAAAAGCCTAGCCCAAGCCGCGATGCGGTCAACGCCCTGCATCGCGGCTGCGAAAAATTCCGGACACGCGCCAACGGCCGCACGCCATAGGCGTGCGGCATCGCGGCCCAACCCATCACAGACGTGCAAGCTTTGCGACCGGCGCGGTTCCGCCCACCTCATCGGCGCGGGGAGGCTGCGAGCTGGCCTTGGGCATCGAAGCCCTGGACACCGCCCGCAAGCCTTCCATTGCGCGGCGCCCAGCCTGGTGGCTGCGGATCGGGCCGGGTAACCTTGCGGTCCCTGGAGGTTGCCCTCCAGCATCGCCCGCCTAGCCAGGGTACGCGGTGCCGTCCGGAAGCGGCGGTATTTGCCGGGGGTTACCCCTCAATGTCGTCCGCATAGCTCCCCCACACGACGCCGGCATCAGCGCGAGGCGGACCCCGCGCTGAGATCTGTACTCCTGGCGCACCTCTCCACGCCCTTCCTCACGCTCACAGCTATCGGACATATGATGCGTCAACATCATCGGACATTTAGATTCGCTCTCGACAGACCGGAAAATGGCGCGCACCCGGAGTTGGTCCCTTGGTCGCGTCAATCGCTGGCCGAGGCGACTGCGGTTATGCATGGAGCAGGCGGGGCGATGTGCCGCAAGGTTGGCGCGGTCGCCGAGGCGACTGCTCGCCTGATTGGGGGGACCGTTGTCACCGCTGCCGTGAGCACAGCAGCCGAGCAAACACAGAGCGCTGCCTTAGCAAGGATAGCGGATTTGACGCCTCCGGCAGTTGCGATCGCGGCCTGGGGGTGGAGCGCGGCTGAAGCGCCATCGACCACGAGATTGCCCTCGACGAATAAAGACGCGGCGCCGAGAGCCAATTTTGATCTTTTCGGGCGATTGCCGGCGGTCTTGGCCCACTTCGCGCGTCGGGCCATGAAACCTACCGCACCGAACCCAACGACAAGCATGACCCAGACGCCCAATTCGGGCACGGTTGATACTGGCGGTTCGGTCGGCGCCGGGAAGGCCGGTTGGGTGCCGCCATCAGTTCCGCCGCCTCCGCCAGCGTTGCCGCCATTCACGGGAGAATATGCAGGTCCAGCGAAGCCAGAAGCTAAGCCGCCGTCGACCATTCCGCGCCTGGCTGACATCTGGGTAAACGAGCCTAGATCGCCAGAAAACGGAGTCTCCTCGGTTGCCAAGACGTCGTTCAAATCCGGAAATGATGAAAATGCGCCTCCCTGGAGCGGCGCGCAGGGTGGCTTCGCCGCAGCGGCGTGCTTGGTGGCTGCAGGCTTATGGTGAGGCTTGTTGCTGGTAACCCGGTGCACGGCGGCCCGGGCGGTCGGGATAGTGGTAACGGCCGTCGCCGCCACAATCAGCGGACACGCGCACATGGTTAGATTGGCCAGGGCTGCGTACTTCACGAATATCACCTCACTCAACGGAGCAAGGCGGTTATAGGGACGCGCCTATGAAGACCGAGTAAATGATTGTAAAATAAATCTAATGTGCGCCAGGGTACGTCTAATGTGGCGGGCGAGGCTCTCCGGCCCCCGGGCGCACTGGCCGGCGTATCTTCTCTGGCGTGGGCGCGTTAACGCTCGGCCAAGTATTGCCGCGGCGCGGATGTCGGGCCGCCGTGCCAGCCCGTCGCCGCGGGTGTGCGCGCCCGCGCATCGAGCAGGCGTTCGAGCAGGTCTTGTCCTTCGCGCCACGCGCCAAGGCCGGAGTCGGCGTTAATGTGGCCGGCCTGATCGAGCAGCACGAAATGCGCACCCCATGTGGCGGCGAGTTCCTCGGCCCGGCCAGGCTCGCACCAAATGTCATCGCTACTTGCGGCGACGATGGTCGGGAATGGCAGGACCGCCTTGGGAGTCGGTGCGAAGCGTTCGATACGCGGATCGGCGCCCAGGCGGTCGACATCGGGCGGGGCGACCAACAGCGCGCCGACGACGTTGCCGCGAGCGCCCTCGCCGAGCAGGCTCGCCCACCAGATTATCGCTTGGCAGCCCAGGCTGTGGCCGATCAGTATGACCGGCCCCTGCGCCGCACCCACCGCCTGATCGATCCGACTGATCCAGACGTTGCGGATCGGATC